>JAZLEL010000114.1:0-4060 GCA_045615265.1 Clostridia bacterium
ACCAGAATCTTAAGATTACTATTACAAAGACGGACAGTAATCGTGTTCTTGAAGCCGTAGTTCAGGTATTTGAAAAAACAGAAGAATCAGAAAAGTAACACTATGAGAAGGGAAAATACGCAGTATTTTCCCTTCTTTACCCTAAGGAGTGAGTTTTATCAAAAGACCGATAAAGTTTAGTTTCGATGTGATACGCAATATTCTAAAAGACGACATAGGGGCTTTTTCCGCCTATGCGGCTTTCTTCTTAACAGTTTCATTCATCCCTTTTATAATGCTTCTTATCAGTATGATAAAATTTTTCCCGCTGGAGGAGGCAAAGGTGCTTGGCGAGGTTGTATCGGTTTTCCCAAAGGTTGCAAGGGAGCTTGTGTCGTCATTCATAACCGAATCCTATCAAAAAAGCGGTACGGCACTAATCTCTATTACCGCTGTAACAACGCTTTGGTCGTCATCTATCGGTGTTTTCTCTCTGGTACAGGGGTTAAACAGAGTTTTCTGTGCCAATGAAACACGTAATGTTATAATCGTTAGGTTTATGAGTATGATTTACACCCTGCTTTTAATGGCGATTTTAGTTTTGTGTTTAACAGTGTTCGTTTTTGGCGATACTATTACAGGATGGCTTTCCGCTTTCGTTCCGTGGCTTTTTGCAGTAACGCCCGTTATTCAGAGCTTCAGAATGATTGTCGGAGTGGCGGTTTTAACGCTTTTCTTCCTTGTAATGTACATCTTTATTCCAAACAGAAAGGCAAAGTTTTTCACCCAGATTCCAGGTGCGATTGTAGGAAGCGTGGGCTGGATAGGCTTTTCCTATATCTTTTCTTACTACTATGAAAATCTTGCGAACTATTCCTATGTATATGGAAGCTTGTCGGTATTGGTGTTTTTTATGCTGTGGCTTTTTATCTGCGTTTATATCCTTTACATCGGGGCAGAGATTAATAAGTGTCTGGAGGACAGGGCGGAGCGGAAAGCTCTCTTTAAATAAAAATAAAATAACTCTTTGACAAAAAATGCAAAAAGTGCTATAATAATATTGTAAAAGTTTCAGGGACGGAGGCGTACCATGTATAAAATTGGTGACAGCGTTGTGTATCCTATGCATGGCGCAGGAGTCATTGAAGACATCGAACAGAAGGAAATTTTAGGCAAACAGCAGTCTTATTACGTTGTACGTATGCCTATCGGCGACATGAAGGTTATGGTACCTATGGATAATGCAAACGGCGTTGGTATGCGTGACGTCATCTGTAAGGAGCAGGCTGAAAAGGTGCTTGATGCGTTCCGTACAACAGAAACTGACATTATTCAGAATTGGAATAAGCGTTTCCGTGAAAATATGATTAAGATTAAAAGCGGCGATGTTTTTGAGGTTGCCGCAGTTGTGAAGAGTCTGATGCTTCGTGACAGGCAAAAGGGGCTTAGTACAGGCGAAAGAAAAATGCTTTCCAACGCAAAACAGATTTTAATCAGCGAAATTGTAGTGGCTACGGGAATTGACCATGACAGTATTGAAGAGAGGCTTTACGGCATGGTTGATGAAGAACTGAGTCAGGGATAAAAAAGGGCTTCCCCATATGGGGAAGCCTGTTGTGTAATTTATATACTGCAAAGCAGGTGTGTTTATGTACGATAACAAAACGGTTTCAGCCATAATAGTTGCTGCGGGGAGCAGCAGCAGAATGGGAACTGACAAATTGCTCATTCCCCTTTTGGGAAAAAGCGTTATTGCGCATACTGTGTGTGCTTTTGAAAAAACAGGCTTTTTTGATGAAATTATAATCATATCGGGAAATAATGGTGAAGCCTTCAGAGAGGAAATGAAAAAACACTGCCTCTCGGACAAAATTTCCATTATAAAAGGCGGTGCGACACGGGGAGAAAGCTCTCTTATAGGAATAAATGCGGCAAAGGGCGACTATGTCGTAATTCATGACGGTGCACGCCCCCTTGTTACGGAGGAAATTATAGAAAGGACCTTGTCTGCGTGCATAAGAAGCGGCGGTGCAGCAGCGGGCGTTAAGTCAAAGGATACCATTAAAACCGTTTCTGACGAAAAAATCATTTTGTCAACTGTTGACAGGGAAAAAGCCGTTTTAATCCAGACTCCGCAGGCTTTTATGCGTACGAGAATAAAAGAAGCATATGAAAAATTTGGAACAAATGAAACTGACGACTGTGCCTTAATGGAAAAAATGGGTGTAAAAGTCGAGGTTGTGGACGGAAGCTATGAAAACATCAAGCTCACAACGAAAGATGATATTTTAACGGCACAGGGTATTTTAAAATCCCGCAATATGGGAGGGGTGGACACCAGAATGCGTATAGGTACCGGTTTTGACACACACAGATTGGTTGAGGGGAGAAGCCTTATTATAGGGGGCGTAAATATCCCCTACGAGAAAGGGCTTCTCGGACATAGCGATGCAGATGTACTTATTCATGCGGTGATAGACGCACTTTTCGGCGGTGCCGCACTCGGTGACATAGGCACTCACTTCCCCGATACTGACGAAAAGTATAAAGGGGCATCAAGCATTCTTCTTCTTGAAGAGGCGGCAAGGCTTGTGCGTGAAAAAGGGTACGAAATAGGAAATATTGACACAACCATTATTGCACAGGCACCTAAAATGGCACCCTTTATAGACGCTATGCGTGAAAATCTGGCACGTGCAATGGGTGTTGATAAGGAAAATGTCAGCGTCAAGGCAAAGTCTAACGAAAATATGGGCTTTACCGGACGAGGCGAAGGAATAGAAGCACGTGCAGTAGCACTATTAATATAAATAAAAACCTCTTTATTGGATAGAATATCCAGTAAGGAGGTTTTTTTATGAAAGGTGTTTTAAAGAAAACGGCGGTGTTTTTATTATGCGCAGCTGCCATAATGCTGATTCTTGCAGGTACGTATGTGGTTTTTTCCCCAAAGGGGCAGCCCGAGAATAATAATGAGATTGTAAGTAGCAGACTATCTGCAGAAAATCCCGATGTCCAAATGCTAGGAGATGATACCCCGCTGCGTGAAGATATGCTTGAACAGGCTTTAAGGTGCGTCGTGGGCATTTCCAGTGCCGATTCCTCGCAGGGGGTTAATAATAAAACGGCATGGTATATGGGAAGCGGTGTTCTGGCAAGCAGTGACGGATACATTATTACAAATCATCATGTAGTGGGAGCACGCCCCGAACGTATCGAGGTGACCTTACACGATGGGGAAACCCTTGAAGGAAAAACTGTGTGGAGCGATGGTGCACTCGACCTTGCAGTTGTAAAAATTGAAGGGAGCGATTACCCCTACTGCAAATTGGGTGATGCAAAAAACCTCCGTGTAGGAGAAAATGTGCTCGCAATAGGAAACCCCCTCAGTATGCAGTTTCAGCGTACTGTTACGGCAGGGATAGTAAGTGCGTTGGGAAGAAGCATCAGCGTGGAAAACGATGCAGGTGAGCAAAGCTATATGGAGGACCTCATACAGACAGATGCCTCTATAAACCCGGGAAACAGTGGCGGACCGCTGTTAAACACTCTGGGCGAAGTGATAGGAATAAACACTGTCAAGGTTTCAAGTGCCGAGGGAATGGGGTTTGCCGTGCCGATAAATGTCTGCGTTCCTGTAATAAAAAGACTTCAGAACGTAGGACAGTTCAGGACCCCCTATCTGGGACTGTATGCATATACCCCTGCGGCGGCGAGGTATCTTGGGGCAGATGATAATATAAAGGAAGGAATGTTTGTCGCAAAGCTTGACACAAACGGACCTGCCTTTGCAGCGGGACTAAGATATGCAGACGTGATAACTGCAATAAACGGTGAGGATATAAACACAATGCTTTCCCTGCGTGAAGAACTGTATAAAAGACAGGGCGGAGAAACAGTGCAGATTGAATTTATACGAAACGGGTCAAAAAGACGGGTGGATGTTATGCTTGCAACTGCACAGTAAGTATATAATATAATAGGAAGAAAGTCGTGCCAAACTAGTTCTTTGGCACGACTTTTTAAAATTTTTAAATAAAAAACAGTAATATTACACCGCTAATATTACAATAAATGTAAC
>JAZLEL010000115.1:0-6396 GCA_045615265.1 Clostridia bacterium
AAGTAATGAGCAAACTGGCTTTCAAGAACACCATAGTATCTCTTAACTTTCTGCTTTTCACGAAGCTGAAGACCGTATTCGGAAATCTTCTTTCTTCCCTGTCCGTGCTGTCCGGGAGCGTACTCACGTCTAGCAATCGCACACTTGTCAGAATAACATCTGTCGCCCTTTAAAAAGAGCTTCTGTCCTTCACGGCGGCACTGTCTGCACACCGCACCTGTATATCTTGCCATATTACTTTCGCACCTCCATCACACTCTTCTTCTTTTGGGCGGACGGCAACCGTTATGAGGAATAGGAGTAACATCCTTAATCATGCTAACTTCAAGACCTGCTGCCTGAAGTGCACGGATTGCTGCCTCACGACCTGCACCGGGGCCCTTAACGAAAACTTCAACAGTCTTAAGACCATGCTCCATAGCTGCCTTTGCAGCTGTTTCTGCTGCCATCTGAGCAGCGAAGGGAGTGCTCTTCTTAGAGCCGCGGAAACCAAGTCCACCGGCACTAGCCCAGGAAAGAGCGTTACCGTTTGTATCGGTCATGGTTACGATTGTGTTGTTAAATGTGCTGCGGATATGTGCTGCACCGCGTTCGATATTCTTACGCTCTTTTCTCTTACGAGTTACTTTTTTAACTGTCTTAGCCATGCTCTCTCCTCCTTACTTCTTCTTATTTGCTATTGTACGCTTCGGACCCTTACGAGTTCTTGCGTTTGTCTTTGTTCTCTGACCTCTTACAGGAAGTCCTCTTCTGTGACGGATACCACGATAGGAACCGATTTCCACAAGGCGCTTAATGTTAAGAGCCACCTCACGGCGAAGGTCACCTTCAACTGTATATTCGCGGTCAATTGCTTCTCTGATTTTACCGATTTCATCCTCTGTAAGGTCTTTCACACGAGTATCGGGATTGATACCTGTTGCCTCAAGGATTTTCTTTGCACTTGTTCTGCCAATACCGTAAACATATGTGAGACCAATCTCAACTCTCTTTTCACGGGGCAGGTCAACACCGGCTATTCTCGCCATCTGTTAATACACCTCCAAAATTAAATGAAACATACTTTTTATCATTGGATTAGGGGTAATTGATTATGCGTTTTGGGCAATCATACAAAATGATTTCAGCCGCGCCCTTAACGGACTAAAAAATCAGCCCTGTTTCTGCTTATGCTTAGGATTTTCGCAAATCACCATGATTTTACCTTTTCTCTTGATGATTTTACATTTTTCGCATATAGGTTTTACTGAGGGTCTTACCTTCATTTTGAAATACCTCCTCTAACGCTTTAGCATACAGGCAAAAGCCGATATGCTTTATACTTAAAATTATTTTGCTCGCCAAGTGATTCTCCCGCGAGTGAGGTCGTATGGAGAAAGCTCCACAGTAACCTTGTCACCGGGCAAAATCCTTATAAAGTTCATCCTTAACTTACCGGAAATATGTGCCAGGATTTGATGACCGTTTTCGAGTTCCACCTGAAACATTGCGTTCGGCAAAGCCTCAAGCACAGTACCTTCAAGTTCTAATACATCTTCTTTAGCCAAGGCTACAACCTCCTTATTTTTATAAACAAATGATTGTATCAACGCATTTAGATGCTTTTTTAAGCTCTTTTCTGATATGTGCATCATAAAGAGGGTTATATAAGGAGAGGTTTACACTCTTTCCTGTTTCTTTAAGATGCTTAATGTTTTTCTTTTTAGGGTTTTCAAGGAGCTTATTTTTTCCGTCACACAGAAAAATGAATTCCTTTTGGATTGCGATAACAACGTAGAGTTTCCCGTTATCGTGACCCTTTACCGACATCACTACGTCACCTGTTTTCATAACATCACCTACACAGTCAAAAAGATGGGACCGTCAGGGGTTATTGCAATAGTGTTTTCGTAATGTGCGGAAAGTGCTCTGTCACGGGTTCTCACTGTCCAGCCATCGCTCTCGTCAAAGTCAACTTCCTTTACCCCTGCATTAATCATAGGCTCAATGGCAATTACCATACCATTTGCAAGCCTTTGCCCTCTGCCGGGGTTTCCGAAGTTTGGAACATCTGGCTCCTCGTGAAGATTTTTGCCCACTCCGTGGCCGACAAGCTCACGAACAACTCCATAACCGAATTTTTCAGCATGACTTTGCACCGCAAAGCCTATATCGCCGATTCTGTTTCCAGCTACTGCCTGCTGGGCACCCTTCATAAAACACTCCTTTGTCACATCAATAAGCTGTTGCGCCTCCGGTGAAATATTTCCCACCGGATACGTCCTTGCCGCATCTGCGTGATAACCATCAAGGAACGCACCCACATCTACACTAACTATATCGCCTTCATTAAGAACCACCTTTTTGGAAGGTATTCCGTGAACTACAATACAGTTCGGCGAGATACAGCTTGCTGCAGGGAAGCCGTTGTAATTTTTGAAAGACGGACGGGCATTGTGCCCTGTGATGACTTTCTCAATTTGAAGGTTTATCTCCCATGTTGTCATGCCGGGTTTTATAATCTCACCCGCAACAGAGAGAGCCTCGCTTACAATCTTGCCTGCTTCCCTTACCTTTTTAATTTCATTTGATGATTTTAAAATAATCATTAATCTTTAACTCCCAATGCCAAAAGGACCTCGCGTGTGGTTTCTTCTATGGATTCCCTTCCGATAACATCTGCCAGAAGGTTCTTCTCCTTATAGAAGTCAATAAGTGGCTCTGTCTCTCTGTGATAAACATCGAGTCTTTGGCGTATTGTTTCCGGAACATCATCATCACGGGTAATCAAAACGCCGCCGCACTTGTCGCACACGCCGTCTTTTTCGGACGGGTTAAACTCTATGTGGTACGGAGCTGCACATATCTTGCACTCTCTTCGTCCGCTGAGACGTTCAACAATAACGTCATCCTTTACGACAAGATTAAGTGCACAGTCAATCTCTATACCAATCTCATCCATCGCACGGGCTTGAGAAAGGGTCCTTGGGAAGCCATCTAATATATAGCCTTCCTTACAATCCTGTTCCTTAAGCCTGTGAGAAACCATATCAATGACAAGCTCGTCAGGGACAAGCTGTCCTCTTGCGATGTAGTCCTCAGCCTGAATTCCAAGCTGAGATTTTTCTCTGATGGCATTTCGAATTATCGCCCCCGTTGAAATATGGGGGATACACATTTTTTCGCTCAGTATATGAGCCTGTGTTCCCTTTCCTCCTCCGGGGGGACCCATTATTATTATTTTCATAATTTCCCTTCTTTCAGGACACTAAACCACGCTTACTGCTACCCAACAGTCTATTATTCAAGAAAACCTTTATAATGACGCATAAGCATCTGGCTCTCAACTTCTCTGACGGTTTCAAGGGCAACACCAACTACGATGAGAAGGCTTGTTCCTGTAAGTGAAAGACTTGCTATATTTACTGTACCCATTACCATAGTAAGCACAATGGGGATTACCGCAATTAATGCAAGACAAACCGCACCGATAAAAGTAAGTCTGCTGAGAACCTTAGCAATATACTCAGTGGTAGGTCTGCCCGGACGGATACCGGGAATCATACCATTGTTTGTCTTGATGTTATTGGATACCTCAATAGGATTAAAGGTAATTGAAGTATAGAAATAAGTGAATCCTACAATCAATAAGAAATACAAAATAGGATAAATGGGACCTGTCGTAATAAAATTGGTTATCTTAACCAAGATGCTGTCGGGATTGTTTGAACCAAAAAGCTGAGCAAGTGTTCCGGGGAAGGATATAATGCTCATTGCAAAGATAATCGGGATAACGCCCGCCATTGCAACCTTAATCGGGATATTGGAACTCTGTCCGCCATACATCTTTCTGCCGACAACACGCTTTGCATACTGTACAGGAATTCTGCGTTCACCCTCATTAATAAGGATAACAAATACGATTGATGCAATGCTGTAAATTAAAAGGAATATAAGCATATACCACTGCTTGGGGAAGAATCCGTTCCAAGCGTTACGAATCATTGTGGGGATGCTGCTTACGATACCTGCAAAGATAAGCATTGAAATACCGTTACCGATTCCGCGGCCTGTAATCTGTTCGCCAAGCCACATAAGGAATGCTGTACCTGCTGTAAACGCAAGAATTATTGTAAGTCCTACAACAAAGCTGGGCACTCCGCTTACGCTCATGATAGCACCCTTGTTGTGAAGGGTTACATATAAGCCGTATGCCTGAATTGCCGCAAGAACTACTGTAACATAACGTGTAAGCTTTGTAATCTTCTTTCTGCCTTCCTCGCCTTCCTTGCTCATTCTTTCAAGAGCAGGAATTGCTACACACAAAAGCTGTATAATAATGGAGCTGTTGATGTAGGGAGAGATAGACATTGCAAAGATTGTTGCCTGTGAGAATGCTCCACCGGAGAAGGTGTCGAGCAAATCAAACAGGGTAGTACCACTCTGGCCAGATGCCATCCAGTCTTTAAGTGCGGCTGTGTTTATCCACGGAACGGGAATTACACTACCGAAACGGAATATAACCAGAAGAAGTATTGTAAAAAGAATCTTTTTCCTTAATTCAGGGATCTTCCATGCATTACGTAAAGTTTGTAGCATTTTAGATCACCTCCACCTTACCGCCTGCGGCTTCAATCTTCTTTGCAGCACCTTCTGTTACACGAGCTGCCTTTACAGTGATCTTCTTTGTGAGTTCACCACGACCTAAAACCACAACACCGTCAAGGATTTTGGAAATAACGCCGGTCTCTTTAAGAAGAGTTGCGTCAACTACTGTACCGTCTTCAAACTTGTTGAGGTCTGATACATTGATTTCGGTATATTTCTTTGCAAAAATATTTGTGAAACCTCTCTTGGGCAGACGTCTGTAAATAGGCATCTGACCGCCTTCAAAGCCGGGTCTTACGCCACCGCCGCTACGAGCGTTCTGGCCCTTATGACCACGACCTGCTGTCTTTCCGTTACCGGTACCTGCACCTCTACCTTTTCTTTTACCTTCAGTTTTGCTACCGATAGCGGGACTAAGCTCATTAAGTTTCATTTCTGCACACCTCCTTAATGTTAGATTTCTTCAACTTTAACAAGATGAGATACCTTGTTAATCATCCCTCTGATCTGGGGATTATCTGCATGCTCTTTAGTGTCACGGATTTTCTTAAGACCAAGAGCTTCAATTGTAGCGATCTGGTCCTTCTTAGAACCGATAACGCTTTTAACAAGAGTTACTTTAAGATTAGCCACTATTCTCTCCCCCTTACAGTTCTTCTACAGCCTTACCTCTGAGACGAGCAACCTCTGCTGCATCCTTAAGAGAAGCAAGACCTTCGATTGTAGCACGTACTACATTTCTGGGATTGTTGGAGCGAAGGCACTTTGTTCTGATGTTCTTGATACCTGCAAGTTCAACTACTGCACGAACAGCACCGCCTGCGATGATACCTGTACCTTCTTTAGCCGGCATAAGAAGAACTCTTCCTGCACCGAACTCTCCTGTAATTTCGTGGGGAATTGTTGAATCCACCAAAGGAACAGAAACCATGTTCTTCTTAGCGTCTTCAATACCCTTTCTGATAGCATCGGGAACTTCGGCTGCCTTACCAAGACCGTAACCAACCTTGCCGTTTTCGTCACCTACAACAACAAGAGCACTGAAACGGAATGTACGACCACCCTTAACAACCTTTGCTACACGGCTGATATGAACAACCTTTTCTTTAATATCAAGTGTTGATGCGTCAATACGCTCTGACATAAGTTTCCCTCCTTCTCTTAGAACTTAAGGCCGCCCTCACGAGCGCCTTCTGCAAGCTCTGCAACTCTACCGTGATAGATATAACCGCCACGGTCGAAAACCACTTCGGTAATACCTGCCTCAGTAGCCTTCTGAGCCACCAATTTACCAACTTCTTTTGCTGCATCCTTGTTGCCGCCGTAAGTTTCTTTAAGTTCGAGACTTGAAGCGGATACAAGTGTTACGCCCTTCTCATCATCAATGATCTGTGCGTAGATATTCTTAAGGCTTCTGAAAACGTTAAGACGGGGACGAGCCGCTGTACCTGTGATGTAGTTACGGATACGACCATGTCTCTTAAGTCTAGCCTTATTGCTGTTAGTCTTGCTAACCATATCGCTTTATCTCCTCTCTTACTTCTTACCAGCTTTACCTTCCTTGCGGATGATACGCTCGTCAATGTATTTGATACCTTTACCCTTGTAAGGCTCCGGCGGACGTTTTTCTCTTACTTCAGCTGCGAACTGACCAACTACCTGGTTGTCTGCACCTGAAATGATAACAGAGTTAGGATTGGGAACTTCTATTGTTACTCCTTCGGGAGCTTCCATCTCAACATTGTGAGAGAAACCGAGGTTCATAACAAGTGTCTTGCCCTGCATCTGTGCTCTGTAACCAACGCCGTT
>JAZLEL010000116.1:0-9629 GCA_045615265.1 Clostridia bacterium
AGCAATTAATGAAGGCTTCACACGTTACACCCCTGCTTCAGGAACTAAGGAACTTAAAAAAGCTGTTGCAGACAAATTCCAGCGTGAGAATAATCTCTCCTACGGAATTGAAAATATTGTTATATCAAACGGTGCAAAGCATTCTCTTATGAATGCTCTTGGCGTAATTCTTAACGAGGGTGACGAAGTTATTATACCCACTCCTTGCTGGGTAAGCTATCCGGAAATGGTTAAGCTTAATGATGGTGTTCCTGTTCTTCTTAAAGCAACAGAGGAAGAGGGCTTTGTAGTAACTGCGGAAAAAATTAAGTCAGCAATTACCGAAAAAACACGTGCAATCATTATAAACACTCCTTCGAACCCCACAGGTATGATTTATTCTGAGGATGAACTTAGAAAGATTGCAGACCTTTGTGTAGAAAAGAATATCTATGTTATATCTGATGAAATTTATGAGCATCTTATCTACGATGGCGGAAAGCACGTTTCAATTGCTACATTTAATGATAAAATTAAGGACCTTACAATTATCGTAAACGGTGTCAGCAAGACCTTTGCTATGACAGGTTGGAGAATAGGCTACACCGCTTCCAATGCTCAGCTTGCAAAGGCAATGGGTAGCGTGCAGAGCCATGCTACAAGCAACCCCAACTCCATCGCACAAAAGGCAACAGAGGCGGCTCTTAACGGCTCTATGGGACCTGTTCTTGCAATGAGAAGTGAATTTGAAAAACGCAGAACTTATATGGTAAACCGCATAAACACATTAAACGGTGTTTCCTGCCTTATGCCACAGGGTGCATTCTACGTTATGATGAATATTAAGGACCTTTTCGGAAAGTCAATTAACGGGAAGACAATAACAGGAAGTAACTCTTTCGCTGAAATTCTGCTTGATGAAGCACTTGTTTCGGTAATCCCCTGCAGCGACTTCGACAGCGATGAGCACGTTCGTTGGAGCTATGCAACCAGCATGGAAAACATCGTGGAAGGATTAAACAGACTTGAGGGATTTCTCAATAAATTACAGTAAAAGATTAAGGGTAGCTTTCGCTGCCCTTAATTAAATCTTAAAAAGGCAGGCAATTTGATATGATTAGAATTGGTATTTTCGGTTATGGTAACCTTGGCAGAGGTGTTGAGGCCGCAATCAAACAAAATGATGATATGGAACTTGTAGCGGTGTTTTCACGCCGCGATCCTGAAAGTGTCAAAATAAATACTGATGGTGTTAAGGTTTGTCACGCTGACGAGGCAGCCTCCTACAAGGATAAGATTGATGTTATGATTTTGTGTGGGGGAAGTGCAACTGACCTTCCCATACAGACACCGCAGATGGCAAAACTTTTCAATGTTATTGACAGCTTTGATACTCATGCAAAAATCCCTGAGCATTTTTCAAACGTTGATAAGGAAGCAAAGGAAAGCGGTAAGGTTGCAATAATTTCCGTTGGTTGGGACCCCGGTATGTTTTCTATCAACCGCCTTTACGGCGAGGCAATTCTTCCGGAAGGTAGCTCGTATACATTCTGGGGCAAGGGTGTAAGTCAGGGCCATTCCGATGCAATCAGAAGAATTGACGGCGTTATTGATGCAAGGCAGTATACAATTCCCGTGGAAGAAGCACTTGAGGCAGTAAGAAACGGAAAAAACCCCAATCTCACAATCCGTGAAAAGCACACCAGAGAATGTTTTGTAGTTGCTGAGGAGGGTGCAGATTTAGCTAGAATTGAAAACGAAATCAAAACAATGCCCAATTACTTTGCAGATTACGATACAACCGTTCACTTTATCTCAAAGGAAGAGCTTGTGCGTGACCATAGCGGTATTCCACACGGTGGATTTGTTATCCGCAGCGGAAAAACGGGCGGTGGAAATAACCATATTATCGAATATAGCTTAAAGCTTGATTCTAATCCCGAATTTACTTCATCTGTGCTTGTTGCGTATGCAAGAGCTGCAGTAAAACTCAATAAGGAAGGCGTATCAGGCTGTAAGAGTGTTCTTGATATTCCGCCTAGTTATCTTAGCCCCAAACAGGGAGAAGTGCTCAGAAAAGAATTACTGTAATAAATTTAGCTGCTACAAATAATATTTTGTGGCAGCTTTTTTAATTTTCTGCATATAATTGAATTGGAGGGATTATATGTTGGGTTTTAAAAAATACGATTCGATCTTTACTTCATATCCTACGGCGTTTGCCGTGATAAACGGCAGCGAAAAATATCCTGATGTCTTCGCTAGAATTAATTTTTATCGGCATGATGATGATGATATCATTGTAGCAACCTGGGCAAAGGGACTTCCCGTAAAAGATTGCGGGAGCGGAGTTTTCGGCTTCCATATTCATTCGGGGGGAAGCTGCACAGGAAATGATACCGACCCGTTTTCAGATGCGTTGACTCACTACAACCCTAAAGGATGCAACCATCCTTACCACGGGGGAGATATGCCGCCTCTTTTCGGGGAAAACGGAGATGCTTTTTCTGCATTTATGACA
The DNA here is from genome assembly GCA_045615265.1 of Clostridia bacterium. Lineage (GTDB taxonomy): Bacteria > Bacillota > Clostridia > UMGS1883 > UMGS1883 > UMGS1883. Next base: position 2,501 of record JAZLEL010000116.1, read on the forward strand.
AGACGTTTTAATATCGATGACATTATCGGCAAAACAGTAATTATACATTCAATGCCCGATGATTTTACTACACAACCATCGGGAAACTCTGGCGAAAAAATAGCTTGCGGTATAATAAGAAAAAAGGACTATCATATGTGATAGTCCTTTTTAGTATTAGCACAATTTTGCATTTATCTCTTCTGCATAGCGTACAGTTTCCATTGCATCTTTAGCATATTTGTCTGCATTTATAGAGTCAGCGTATTCCTGTGTCAGCACTGCACCGCCTACTACAATTTTACAGGAGGGGAGTCTTTCCTTAAGAAGTTTAATGGTTTCCTCCATAGAAGGAACGGTCGTTGTCATAAGTGCGCTTAATCCAACAATGGGTGCATTAAGCTCTACTGCCTTTTCAGCAATAACTTCAGGCGGAACATCTTTTCCTAAATCTGTTACCGCAAATCCGTAGTTTTCAAGAAGAAGCTTAACAATGTTTTTACCGATATCGTGAATGTCGCCTTTAACTGTTGCAATGACCATTGCGCATTTATTTGCAGCAGTTGAGCTGTTCATAGCTGATTTAATTTCTTCAAATGCTGATTTTGCAGCCTCTGCACTCATAAGAAGTTGGGGAAGGTACACGGTTTTATTTTCAAAACCTGTTCCCACAGTGTTAAGTGCAGGAATAATCTCATTTTGAACAATTTCAAGAGGATTGCTACTTGAAAGCATCCCTTTTGTAATTGCCGCTGCCTGGTCTTTAAGTCCCTTGATAACGGCTTTTTGAAGCTCTGACCCTTGCTCATCAGCTGACACGTGCTTTGGTGCAGATGCTACGGGTGTTGTCTGCGGGAGCGTTTCTGAAAACTTTATGTACAGGGTACAGTTTTCGTCAAGCCCGTGAAGAGCACAGAACGAATGATAAGATGTCATCATTTCAGTAGAATACGGATTCATAATTGCAGCAGAAAGCCCTCTTTCCATTGCAATGGAGAAAAATGTACTGTTAATCGCATCTCTGTGAGGAAGTCCAAAGGATACGTTAGATACCCCTAAAGAGGTGTGCACCCCGAGCTTATTTTTAATTAGTTCGACCGCCTTAAGAGTTTCCTTTGCGGCATCAGGCTCCGCACTTATGGTGAGCGTCAGTGGGTCAAAGATTATATCTTTTTTCTCAAGCCCGTATTTTTTTGCTTCGGCAAGTATTTTTTCAGCAATAGCAAGCCTTCCCTCGGCGGTAGACGGAATTCCGTTTTCGTCAAGAGTAAGTGCTACCAAAAGTCCGCCGTATTTTTTAACCAGCGGGAAAACCATATCCATACTTTCTTTTTTCCCGTTTACTGAATTAATCAGTGCCTTGCCGTTGTAGTGACGGAGTGCCCCCTCCATAGCAACAGGGTCGGAAGTATCAATCTGAAGTGGGAGATTAATTATCGCCTGAAGCTCAAACACTGCTTTTTTAAGCATTTCTGCCTCGTCAATTTCGGGAAGTCCTACATTTACATCAAGTACATCTACACCTTTTTCCTGTTGGGAAATTCCTTCTCGTAAGATGTAATCAATATCATTGTTTTTAAGAGCCTCTTTAAATCTCTTTTTTCCTGTGGGATTAATGCGTTCGCCAATCAGGATAGGCAAATCGCCAAATTCAACAGTGTGTGTATATGATGAAACACAAGTTATATTTTTCTTTTTGATTTCAAGGGGTTCAAGAGAAGAAGTCTTTCTTACAAGTGACGAAATATATTCAGGCGTCGTTCCGCAACAACCGCCCGCAATGCGAATGCCTTTTTTCATAAGCATAGCTACATCATCTGAAAATTCGTCAGGAAGGACATCGTAGATAGTTTTATTGTCCACGGCTTTGGGAAGACCTGCGTTTGGCTTAAGTATAACGGGGATGGATGCTTTTAAAAGATATTCCTCAGCAATCTCCGAAAGTGCCTTAGGGCCTAGAGAACAGTTCATGCCAATAGCGTCTGCACCCATACCTTCAAGCAGTGCAACCATAGCTGACGGCGAGGCACCTGTCATCAGCTTTTTATCCTCTCCATATGCGTTTGAAACAAATACGGGCAAATCGCAGTTTTCCTTTGCAGCGAGGAGTGCCGCTTTTGTTTCGTAGCTATCATTCATCGTTTCAATGAAAATTAAATCCACACCGTATTTTACGCCAAGCTTTATAGTTTTAGCAAATGTGTTTACTGCATCTTCAAACTGAAAATCTCCATAGGGAGCAAGCATACGACCACTGGGACCAATATCAAGTGCAATCCATTTTTCGCCCTTTGCACAAGATTCCTCTTTTGCACGATTTGCATTTTCAACGGCTGCTTTAATGATGCTTTCAAGCTCTTCATAGGAAAATTTTAGAATATTTGCACCAAAGGTATTAGTATTTACGACATTGCTGCCTGCATCAAAATAATCACGATGAATTTTCGTGATTATTTCAGGATGGGAAATATTCCAGCGTTCGGGCATTTCCCCGGGAAGAAGCCCCTCTTTCTGCAGAAGAGTTCCCATTCCGCCGTCTAGATATATGAAGTTGTTTTTTAAATAATCTTTAATGTTCATATTGTTCTCCTGAAACTGCATTCAGTTTTATTGCATTGGCTGCAACTAAGTTTTTTAGAATTTTCGCTAGCATTTGAGATTCCTATAATAGCTGTTACCGATTTTGATGGTGTCATAAGCATACTTTCATTAAGCGAAAGTCCTATTTTCCTGCTTGGTTCCAAAACCCTGAAAATGTCCTTTTGAAAATCTATGGGTAAATCGCCGTAGCCTGGACTGAATCTGGGTGTCGCATACCCGTATTCCGATTCAATGAACAGGCTAAACTCATCGCACAGGCTTTCGATTCTTTCGGTCCCGATTGCCTGCAATATCAATGCCTTAGTGGGTGAGATTTTACCATATTTAAAAATCATTCTGTCAAGCTCAATTCCTATTGTAGCGGAAAAAAGCACAACTGAGTGACATTTTGAGAGAATGTCTTCAAGGCTTTTACTCTTTACCTTTATAAATGATAAATCAACCGCATTTTCGCAAAAAGATATGGGAAAATGTGCGTAACACACCTTATATGAAAGTTTTTCCTCAATCTCTGAAAGGCACTCGTCTATAAGCATTTCAACCTGTGGAAGATGCTCCTTAACAGATGCGTACCTTAATATTTCCCCTCTGTCAAGGGGTGGTGAATTAAATGTTTTTGTATATACAGTACTCATAATCAACCCAAAATGTCTGACAGATTGCTCTGTATTTTTTCAGCAACATCAGGCTTGTTCATAGAATAAACGTGTACGTTTTTTATTCCGTTAGCAAACAGGTCTATTATCTGGTCAGTTGCATACGCAATACCTGCCTGCTTCATAGAATTCGGGGAAGAACCAAACTTGTCAACCAGACTCTTAAATCTTTGCGGTATAAATGAGCCTGAAAGCTTAATTGCACGTTCTACCTGGTTTGCGTTTGTAATTGGCATAATTCCGGGAATCACAGGAACAGTTATGCCCGCTTCTCTGATTTTGTAAAGAAAGTTATATAATAAATTATTGTCGAAAAACATCTGTGTAGTAAGGAATGAGCAACCTGCATCAACCTTTTCCTTAAGATATCGTATATCTTCTGTCTGGTTTATGCTTTCGGGATGAATTTCGGGATAGCAAGCACCGCCTATACAAAAGTTGGCACCGCTTTCCTTAATGTCATAAATCAAATCAACGGCGTGCTTATAATCCCATTTAGTCTGGTCGCTTTCCGCCATATGGGGAGGAATGTCGCCCCTGAGCGCCATTACGTTTTCAATTCCTGCCTCTTTCATCTGATTGATTTTTTCACGGACAGTTTCACGTGTGGACGAAACGCATGTAAGGTGGGCAAGCGTAGGAACGGAATATTGGGATTTAATATTTTTCGCAATATCAAGGGTGTATTTGCTGGTTCCGCCACCTGCACCATATGTAACGCTCATAAAAGAAGGGCGAAGCTTTGCAATTTCCTCTGTTGCAGCTTTTACGCTTTCAAATGTTGTGTCCGTCTTCGGGGGAAAAACTTCAAAGGACAGAGAAAGCTTATCGGAAAATAATTCAGTTAGTTTCATTTGTATCATCCCCTTTGGTAATTAGCAATCCTATTTTACCATAAATATATATATTAATCAATAAATACCAAGACTATTTTTGTCAAAAAGTTGATTTTTAAAGGCATCTGTGTTAGAATTAGCAAAGTGAATGAAAAAAGGTGCTTAAGATGAGAAAAAATGAATTTATAAATGGAATAAGAGGTGGTATTCCTATCTGCTTGGGATACTTTTCTGTATCAATGGCATTCGGCTTGACTGCGGTTAAGGAAGGACTCTATGTGTGGGCGGCTATACTTACCTCGTTATTTAATCTAACGAGTGCGGGTCAGTTTGCGGGAATAAATATTATGAATGCAGGCGGAGAATTTATCGAGCTTGCAATAACTACCCTTATAATTAATATGCGATATTTTCTTATGTCCCTCTCTGTTTCGCAGAAGGTGGACCCTAAGATGAAATTGTCGCAAAGGTTATTGGTGTCTTTCGGTATCACGGACGAAATTTTCGCCGTATCAATGCGACATAACAGACCTCTTACAACTACGTATATGGCAGGACTTATTTTAACTCCGCTTATAGGCTGGACGGGTGGCACTGCTTTTGGTGCTGTTGCAGTATCGGTGCTTCCGCAAACAGTTTCTGCTGCTATGGGGATAGCTCTCTATGGTATGTTTATAGCAATCATTATCCCTCCTGCACGAGAAAATAAAAATGTCTTTATAGCTATTATTATGGCGATTGCAGCAAGTCTTGTGTTTTCATATGTTCCCGTCTTTAAAAGCCTTTCGGGCGGTTGGACAATAATTATTATAACCGTGGTTGTAAGTGCTATTTGTACAACTTTATTTCCAATTAAAACAGAAGAGGGAGGGGATGCAGCGTGAAAACAACATATATTCTCTCTTGTATCTTTATAATGGCAATAGTTACATATATCATAAGAGTAACACCAATGGTACTTTTCCGTAAGAAGATAAAAAATAAATGGATACAGTCTTTTTTGTATTATGTACCATATGTTGTTTTGGCGGCAATGACATTTCCTGACGTGTTTTTCAGCACAGACTCAACTCTTTCAGCGGTGTGCGGCTCAATAGTTGCCGTGATACTTGCGTACTTCAGGCGGGGGCTTCTTACTGTTGCGTGTGGTGCCGCTTTGACTGCCTTTATTATCCAAATAGCAGGAATATGATTGGGTTAACTAAAAGGAGTATACCTAAGCGGTACGCTCCTTTTTAATTGGTGGAGGCGAGGGGAGACGGCTGCTGGGCATCCTGTCTGCTCGATGACCGCAAGCAAAAGCTTGCACTTCCCATCTCGCACCAACTTCGCTAAAAACGATTATCAATCGTTTTTTTATGCTCGTTGCCCTCTTAGGGTTCAACTCCCCTCTAAAGCAAAAAAGATAAAGAGCATGCCTTGCGGTACACTCTTTATCTTTTTATTTGGTGGAGGCGAGGGGAGTTGAACCCCTGTCCGAAAACATATTCACACAGGCATCTCCGAGTGCAGTCACTTAATTAAAATTCCCTCTGCCGTAAGGCAAGTGACAGCCAAAACGGTTTCGGTAGCTTCATTTGTCATGCACGGTGCAAAGCTTAGCCGTGTCACGTTCACCACTGTGTGACGCCCTTATCCCAGCCGTGGTCCTCTGGGTAAGGACGGCCGCCTAATTAGGCAGCGTATGCTACTTTATTGTTAGCGTTTAAATTTTAAGTTTGGGATTTTAACGCAGTTCCCGCTGCGACTCGCTTCCCGTGCTTCAACATCCCCGTCGAAACCGGAACGCCCCCATATCAGTGCCGCCTTAAAGGCGGCATTTAACAGTATACATTAGTTGTTATCACATTGTCAACAGTAATTTGTTTCTAATAGTTATTTGCTGACTTGAGCGTGCGTTCTATCATTCTGCCTGCATCACGCTTTGCAGCGTCGTCACGCTTGTCATAAAGTTTTTTACCCTTTGCCACTGCAATAGTGATTTTAACCTTCTGTCCTTTTAAATACATATCAAGAGGGATAAGTGTCAACCCTTTTTGCTTTACAGTCCCTAAAAGCTTCATTATTTCACGGCGGTGCATAAGAATTTTTTTAGGTCTTAAAGGGTCGCGATTGAATATATTTCCTTTTTCATATGGGGAAATGTGCATTCCCAGAACATACATTTCTCCTTTATCATCTATTTCGCAATAGCTTTCCTTGAGATTGACCTTGCCCATGCGGATTGATTTGACTTCAGTTCCGAAAAGCTCAATGCCTGCCTCGTACTTTTCTTCTATGAAGAACTCGTGATGTGCGCTTCTGTTTTGAGCGAGAAGCCTTTTGTGTTCTTTTTCTGCCAAGATGTTTCCCTCCTTCGAGAAGCGTAAAATCTATTCTGCGTGAAACCTTGCTTGCAGCGGCAAGCTTTACTTTTACCTCATCGCCGATGGTAAAGGTAATTCCGTTTCGCTCGCCCGTAAGCGAAAGTGTCTTTTCGTCAAAAATATAATAATCGTCCTTAAGTGTTTCAATTCTAACTAAGCCTTCAACAGTATTTGGGAGCATTACAAAGAATCCAAATCCCGTCACAGAGGAAATAATTCCCTGAAATTCCTGTCCTACAAAAGGCTCCATATATTCCGCTTTTTTAATGTCAAGAGTGTCCCTTTCGCACATTGCGGCGGCATTTTCTCTTTCGCTACACTCTACCGCTGCCTCGGAAACAAAGTTTTTAAGGGACTCTTTCATTTTAACATCGTTTTCAATTGCTGCCTTCAATCCGCGATGGCATACAAGGTCTGGATAACGCCGTATGGGCGATGTGAAGTGACAGTAATAATCCAGCCCAAGACCATAATGCCCATCGTTGTTATGGCTGTACTTTGCCTTTGCCAAGTCGGATCGTAGCCATGTCGTTCTGTGAGCCAAGGAGTTGAACAACTTGCTTGTCTTCCTAAGTCCGCTTGGCCTCCGACTTGGTCTGGATAACGCCGTATGGGCGATGTGAAGTGACAGTAATAATCCAGCCCAAGACCATAATGCCCATCGTTGTTATGGCTGTACTTTGCCTTTGCC
>JAZLEL010000117.1:0-6009 GCA_045615265.1 Clostridia bacterium
TTGCCGTCAAGCCAGTTTTCGGGATATCTGTCCTCTGCACCGTGGAGGATTGAAAGACGGAGGAGTTCTTCGGCGATGCCGTGGGAAATCTGGCGACCGAAACCGTCGCAAAGCGGGAGGTATATTGTAACGATGCCGGCTGTGCCAAGACCACCGAGCATGTATTGTTTTTCAAAAAGGATAACTTTCTTTCCCTGTCTTGCCGCCGCAAGAGCCGCAGATATGCCTGCAAAACCGCCACCGCATACAGCGACGTCATATTCTTTTCTGACAGGGGTTTTTATCTGTTCGTTTATTGTCATAAAAAATACCTCCAATCAAAACAAGTATATCATGGTTTACACTCAAATGCATCTGTTATTTTGATTTTTTTAAATGTACATGTGATATTCATAGTTGAGAAAAAGACCGTACACTTTCGTGTACGGTCTTTGGTGGCGGAGAAGGGGAGATTCGAACTCCCGCGCCGCTTTCGCGACCTACGCCCTTAGCAGGGGCGCCTCTTCGACCTGCTTGAGTACTTCTCCAAATGCAGTAAAGCTAAGAAAAAGGCATATGCCTTGCATATTATTAAGTTTTGGTTAATCCCATGCCCGAAGAGGGCAAGGATTAACCAATGTGGCGGAGAAGGTGGGATTCGAACCCACGGCTCTTTCGAGTCACTGGTTTTCAAGACCAGCTCCTTAAACCACTCGGACACCTCTCCAAGCGAATTCCGACTTTGATAGTATACCAAATCGGACCGCAGTTGTCAATAACTTTTATCAAAAATATTGAAAAATTACCCTATTTTATTGAGTGCATCATGGGCAGCACGTTGTTGTGCTTCTTTTTTGCTATATGCACTTCCGCTGCCGAGAATTTCTCCGTTTGCAATGACCTGCATTTCAAAAAGACAGTTGTGTACAGGTCCCTCCGCACTGACCAACTCATAAACGATATTACAAGGTCCGCCTGCCTGCAATTTTTCCTGAAGTTTTGTCTTATAATCGATTACCTGGTCGCTTTGTGCAACATCATCAATTTTCCCATCGTAAATGCTGTAAAGATAATCACGTGTTTTATCAAGACCTGCATCAAGATACATCGCAGCAATATGTGCTTCAAACATATCCGAAAGAATTGACGGACGGTTTCTTTCGCCCGAAAGCTCTGCACCGTTTCCTAAGAGCATACATTCGTTGATGCCAAGCTTTTCTGCAAGCTCTGAAAGTGCCTTTTCGCAAACAAGGGAGGCACGAACACGGCTCATCATACCTTCGTCCAGGGAAGGATAGTTGTTGAATAAATATTCCCCCACGAGAAGGTCAACAATAGCATCTCCCAAAAACTCAAGCCTTTCGTAGCTGGGTATATTATGCTCATTTGCATAAGAAGTATGCGTGAATGCAGTCTTAAGGAGCGTGGGATTTTTAAATAAATATCCTATTTTTTTTTGAAAATGGTTAATGTCCATACAAAACCCTCTCTAAATATAAAGGATTCAACTCCGTATGAAGCGAATCCTTTATGATATGTATTCAGATTAGCTGTCCAATTCTTTGAGCTACATCGCCGACAGTTTCAATACCTTCAAGCTGTTCGTCCTCAATTTCGATATTGAACTCATCTTCTATATCGCAGATGATTGTTGCAATGTCAACGCTATCCGCATGAAGGTCAGCAATAAATTCTGTGCTTTCATTAATGTCGGATACATTAATCTTTAATCTGTTGCCCAGTGCATCTGCAATGATTTCTTTAAGTGTATCAAGAACCATAGTTTTCTAACCCCTTTCGACAATTATGATAATATAAATTCTTGCCACAGTCAAGTCTTTTAGCACAAAAATCCCTTTTTTAACACAAAATGCCTTATTTTTAAGGAGAATAGCAATCGGGAATATTTTAGGGGGATATTCCCGATTACTATGTTTTTCGATACACTATATTCAAAGCTTTTCAAACAGATAACTTATACATAAAACTAATGCACTAAGATTAAGAATTATTGCATTAATTGCAGGGAAATACTCTTTCCGCCTAAAATTACTCAGTGACATTGATATCGTGAAAATACTGCTCCATATAAAGAAAATAGTAAAGATAATTTGATACGCATTCATTTTTGATACCTCAGTTTGCTTCTTCAAAATCGGCATATTCAACATCAAATGAAACACTTATTTTTGCAGTGGGGTACTTTGATTCCCAATCCCATTTTTCCCATGACTTTACGTCAAGGAAATTCTTTTTCAATGGCTCTCCCAAATCAAGAATATCGCAGTTATATTTTTTCTGTGACTCATTGATAAGCTTTTTTGCACTTCGGTTTAATCTGTCTTCAAGGAATTTACAGAATTTGTCCGATTTTTCTTTGTTAGTTTCTACTTTCCCTGCATCAACATATTCGATTGAAAGGGGAACGCTGATGTGTATGTGTGCGACATCATCTTTCAGCTTGCTTTTTATAGAGGGGCTTCTTTGCTGTATTAGCCTTATTGTAAGAAAGTCAGAATCCCCAGGGTACTCAATGCTGTAATTTCTGGGATAATATTCATCGCAAATGATACGTGCTAAATCAGTTTGAAAGCTGCCGAGTGTTCCTATCATTTTATCGTTTTTAAATATTGCACATCCCAGTATTTCTGCGGGGTTGTCAGCGTCACGCAGAATTTCTCCTGCACGTGCTTCGTAGGCGAAGTCATCGCCTTCGGGATTTGTGTCCTGAGGGGGTTTTGACATTTCATTTTTGTTAACTCCGGTAAGAGGAACAAGGCTTCCGGAAAATTTCTCCGTTACATTGAAATACAGATAATAAAGGTATGCGTTATTTACTTTATCAGCAGCTATCTTGTGCATAATATTATCATAGTACTTTTCGATAAAAGTTTCTTGTGACGGTTTAACTGATTTAAGATACTCATTTGCATTGCCTTTAGACACGCACACGTATGTGTTAGGTCTGAAGTCACGTGATGAAGCAAATCCAGACAAATATTCCTTAACTCCGTCTTTTGCAATTGTGTCTGAAAAAACAACAATTTTTATATGCGACATATTAAGTGCTTTGCTCTTTATTGAATCAAGCTTTCTCAATGCGGAAAAGACGGTTGGTGCTTCTATTGTTACAACGTCAGGTTGTGGGGTAGAGGGGGATTTTTCTTCTCCTCCACCGCCGCCACCGCCACTGCTTCCACCGCTTGGGTTTGCAAAGACGAACGTTATTTTGAGGGGGAAGGTATCACCCTTATCAATCCCCAACGCTACTACAAAAGCCTGGTTTTCAATATCCGTACCATAACCGCAACCGCCAAAAAACAGACAGACTAAAAGTATTGCTATAAATTTTTTCATCGTCTTGCCGCCTTTCTGCGTATGCGAGCAATAGCAAGGATTATTGTAGGAAGTGTCGGGAAGAGGAGTGTGCTGCTGCTAAGCAGCCTTTCGTAAAAGTAAAACGCACTGCTTTCGCTTTCGGGAAGCATAGCAACAAAAAATGTTATGATTGTGATTATAGGAACAAAAGAGCTTTCTTTGCTATGCTCGCAGGAGTTTGCCATCAGCCTTGCAGTGATGCTGATAAGGATACTCATACTGCACATTACAAAACTGGTCCATACAAAGACTACAATCGGTTCAAGTCTTTGCAAAAATGCTCCCGATTTAATCATTCGTGTCATTTGGTAAAATGGCAGAAAGAAAGTTTTTGATGCGGGGTAAGGAACAGTCAGGCAATATGCAAGTGTAAAAATAACAGATATAAAGCTTATTATTGCAAAAGTAATAATCCCTGACTTTTTAAGCTCTTTGTAGCTTCCTAGCATCGGAGCAAAAAAGAAAAGGAGGATTGTTTCTGGAAAGCCAAAATGCTTTACAAATATCCCATCAAGCAATTTTTTACTGCTTTCGCCGAAAATGGGCATAATGTTTTCTGTTCTGAAGTGTGGGACAAGTGCCACCACAACTGTAAAAACGGTCACAAGCACCAAAGGAAAGATGATTGCGCTGAGATTTGACGTAGCACGTGTTCCACTGTATGCAGCAATGAAAACGGCAACCAGCACAAAGAGTGCGAAAAATTCATCGGGGGCAGTTGTTGCCATAACAGTGCTTAATGCCTCTACAAGAAGCCTGAAAAGAAGTGCGTTAAAAAGTGTGAAAAAAACCACATAGATATAGCTGAAAATTACTTTTCCGACACTGCCGCAGGAAAGCGTAAATATATCAATAAAGCTCTTTGGTGCAAATGGCTTATATAGCCACAAAACAAATAGTAAAGAGACTGTTGCGACAATACATTTCCCTAGCACATCTAACCATGCGGCATTACCCACATATTTGACCATATATTCAGGGAGTATTACAAGATATTTTGAAAGTATCGCACATGAGCAGATAATTGCTATGCTGATACTGCCGCTTTTTTGTTGCATTTACTCAACCTCTCCATTTCCGTGAAATATGCGACTGTCTTGCCTTACGCCGTGAATTAACGTAATCGTCACGATCTTCCTGCTTCCATATAGGTGGTACAAAAAGAGATGCGGGGATACCCTTTTTAGTGATAGGTGCAAAAGGAACTCCCATCGGCATACCCATTGACTTTGTATCGGTCCAGAGGAGAACATTTATAAAAAGCCCGGAAATAATTCCTAAAAATCCTGCAATTGCACCGAGGAAGATATACGCAAAACGCAGTATCCTTGCAGACAGACCAAGATAGTAATTGGGTGTTGCAAAAGAGCCTATTGCTGTAATAGATACAATGATAATCAGTATTGGGCTTACAATTCCTGCAGAAACTGCTGCCTGACCTAAGATTAATGCACCAACAATGCTTAAGGTACTGCCCGAAGCCTCAGGTACACGTATGCTTGCCTCACGGATAATTTCAAGCGAAATTTCCATAATTATAATTTCTATCAGGGCAGGAAATGGAACTGTCTCTCGACTTGAAACTATCGACATCAGTATTCCTGTCGGAAGAAGTTCTGCGTGAAAACTTACTACTGCTACATATAATCCAGGGAGAAGTAATGATAATATAAAAGCAGTCCAGCGGATAGTTCGTATCATATTGACGTAAGGGAATCTGAGATAATTATCCTCCGCCGATTCGTTAAGTTCGAAGATAGTGGTGGGGAGTATCAATACAAAAGGGGAGCCGTCTACGATAACTACAATACGTCCGTCGAGGAGTGCTCTGGAAGCTCGGTCAGGGCGTTCTGTTGAAAGAAATTGGGGCAGGGTTGTAATTGATTTATCTTCAATTAGCTGCTCAAGTTCGGCTGCAGTAAAAATATAATCCACATCGATGCTTTCAACCCTCCGCAAGGTTTCCTCTACCAGTGATGTATTAGCAACATTTTCAATGTACATTACAGAAACGGGGGTCTGGCTGATAGTCCCCACCTTATATTCGCGGCACATAAGGCTTTTGTTTCGTATAAGATGGCGAATAAGGGCAGTGTTTTCCCTGAGCTGCTCAGAAAATGCGTCATTTGGTCCACGGATAACACGCTCTGTCTGCGGACTTTCAACACCTCTGTGCTGCCAGCCCTTAACATCAAGGGAAAAGGCTGTTTTTGCCCCCTCAATAAGCATTATAACGCTGCCGAAATTGATGTCAAAGGTTAACTCGCCGATAGTATTTGTTTCCTTGTATTCGCTTTGAGAAAGAAGTATTTCTCCTATACCTCTAAAACTTAAAATCTCGATTTCACGGCTTTTTTGCATAAGAGGTTTAAGTATAAAATCATTGATAAGCTGCTTGTTTACAAGCCCATCAATAAAAAACATTACGGCGTTATGGTCTTTTTCGCCTATCTTGATTGTAAACTCACGCTTTTTGACATCACCGCTTTTACCCATTGAAAATTCTTCTGTAAGTGTTTTAAGGTCTTTGCGGAAATTCCCGACAAGCTCAGGACCGCCCTCGTTTTTTTGTACAGGATAATTTTCAGCAGGCACAGCATTTTTTATTGTGAAATTCTCTGCAGAATTCTGCTTATATATAAATAAGTTTTT
>JAZLEL010000118.1:0-12414 GCA_045615265.1 Clostridia bacterium
ATAAATGAACAAAAAAGGATTGCTGCTTGTAGTTTCGGGTCCGTCAGGCGTGGGAAAAGGCACAATTTGTAAGGAATATCTGAAAACTTATGACGACTGTACCCTTTCCGTGTCCGCAACGACACGTGCCCCCCGTGAAGGCGAAAAGGACGGCGAAAGCTACTTTTTCCTCACTCATGAGCAGTTTCGGAAGAAAATTGATGAGGGCGGTTTTTTGGAGCATGCCGTGTTCTGCGAAAATTATTACGGCACACCAAAAGATGCTGTTATTAAGATGCTTGAGAGCGGTAAGAATGTAATACTGGAAATTGAGGTACAGGGTGCACTTCAGGTACGTTCCCATTATCCCGAGGCAGTATTCGTTTTTGTAATTCCTCCATCAACAGAAGAGCTTGAGCAGAGGCTCCGTGGCAGAGGAACAGAATCAGATGAGGTTATTTTAAAAAGGCTTGAGCGTGCGAAAGCTGAGTTTAAATTTGTTGAAAAATATAATTACGTGCTGGAAAATGATACAGTGGAAAACGCAGTAGAAAGGCTTCATTCCATTATCACTGCGGAAAAATGTATGATGTCACGTAACTATAATTATTTAAAAGAGGAATTTATTAAATAAAGGAAGGTAATGATATTATGTTGTATCCCGAAATTTCAAAGCTTATGGAGGGACTTGATTCCCGTTATTCACTTGTTGTTCTGACTGCAAAGCGTGCACGCCAGATTCAGGCGGATTCAGGCAATGATAAGACAGTTTCCCGTGCGATAAACGAAATCGCAAGCGGAAAAATCAAATGTGTTAAGGGCAGTGCAGAGCAGAGATTTTCTGACGCTATTGCCGAATACGAAGCTAGTAAGGAAGCTGTTGAGGAATAATTATGATTGCTCAGGTTTATGTGAACACACCAAACCTGAATATTGATAAGCCGTTTGACTACCTTGTTCCGAAGGAGCTTGAGGGTAAAATTGCCATAGGCTCCAGAGTAAAGGTCCCTTTCGGTGGCGGCAATCTTCCAAAGGAAGCATTTGTGACCGAGCTTAAGGGGGAGAGCGATTTTGACCAGCTCAAGCCCATTTTATCGGCATCAGATGAATTGCCCATACTTACAAAGAGAGGTATCGAGCTGTGCTTTTATATGAGGAAAAGGTATTTTTGCACCTTTTCTGAAGCGGCACAGATATGTATTCCCCCTGGGACTGATGCAAGGTTTGAGGAATGGATTTCCCTATCTCATAAGTATCACGAGAAAAAGGACCTTGTAACCTCTGTAAATCAGGAGCGTCTTTTAATGCTTCTGGAGCAAAATGAGGGCAGTGCAGAAATGGCACAGATAAAAAATACTCTTGGCAAAAACGCCAGAGCTATGGTTAACGCTCTTATTAAAAAAGGTCTGTGCGAGAAGAGCTTCTGCGACAAACGCCGTGCAAATCAGAAAACCGTGAGGGTTATCTATTACAGTGGCGACGAGGAAATTTCCTACTATATTGGTGCACTTTCAAAAAGTGCACCGAAACAGTCGGCAGTGTTAAAGGCACTCTCCGATTTGGGCGAAGCCTCCGTTCCCGATATTGTTTCTGCGGCAAAAGCAACGAGAAATGCCGTTGAAGCACTATGTGTAAAAGGGATTATTTCCTATAAAGAGGTTCCCGTTTTGCGTAATCCGCTTGCGGAGAAAAAGGTTTTTTCCTGTGATGAGCTTGTTCTTTCCGACAAGCAGCGTGTTGCGGCAAAAACAGTTATAGATAAGGGTTTTGGCACATTCTTAATTCACGGAGTAACAGGCAGCGGAAAAACCGAGGTTTATATGGAGATTACTAAATATGCCTTAAAAAAAGGCAAACAGGTCATTCTTCTTGTCCCTGAAATCGCCCTTACTCCCCAAATGACAGACCGTTTTTATAACCGATTCACAGATAAGGTGGCAGTTTTGCACAGTGCACTTTCTCTGGGAGAGCGTCTTGACGAGTGGAACAGAATCCGCAATGGCGAGGCGAGCGTTATTATAGGAGCGAGAAGCGCAATTTTCGCACCATGTGAAAATGTCGGTGCAATCATAATTGATGAGGAGCATGAGCAGTCCTATAAATCTGAATCCTCGCCAAGATATCACGCAAGGGATATTGCCCATTTTCTTGCCAAAAAGCATAACTGCCCGCTTGTATTGGGCAGTGCAACGCCTTCAATAGAAAGCTATTACAAGGCAAAGCGGGGCGAGTATACTCTTATTGAGCTGCTTGACCGCTACAACAAAAAACCCCTGCCTGAGGTCTTTATCGCAGATATGCGTACAGAACTCAAAGAGGGTAATAAAAGTGTTTTAAGCAGACTTCTTGCATCAGAAATGCTTGAAAATATTAACCGCAGGGAAAAAACCATTCTCTTTTTGAACAGGCGTGGATATTCCACCTTTGTTTCCTGCAGAGACTGTGGTTTTGTGTTCACATGCCCTAACTGTAACGTGTCGCTTACTTACCATAAATCAAGCGATGTGTTAACGTGCCATTACTGCGGTCACCGTGAAAAGGTCAGGTCATTATGCCCCAACTGCGAGAGCAGCAGGGTGCGTGATTTTGGAAAGGGGACGCAAAAGGCACAAGAGCAGATTGAAGAAATTTTCCCAAATGCGAAAACGCTGAGAATGGATGCCGACACTACGAGCGGCAAAAGAGGGCACGAAAAGCTGCTCGATAAATTTACAGATGAAGATATAGATATCCTTTTAGGAACTCAGATGGTTACTAAGGGACTTGATTTTGAAGATGTGACGCTGGTAGGTGTTCTTGCCGCCGATGCATCTCTCAACATAGATGATTTCCGTGCACAGGAGCGGACCTTTGACCTGATAACACAGGTTTGCGGCAGAGCGGGAAGAGGGAAAAAGAAAGGTCGCTGCGTTATCCAGACCTACTCCCCCGAAAATCCGACACTGCTCCTTGCTGCATCGCAGGACTACAAGGCGTTTTATGAGGAAGAAATCCTTTACAGAAAGGAATTTTTCTACCCTCCGTTCTGCGATATAGTAAATATAACCGTTTCTTCCTCAAACAAAGAGGAGGCGGAAAAAGAGGCAACCGAAATTGCGATGAAGCTTCGTGTTGCTCTGCGTTCTTACGAAAATTGCTCATTTTACGGGCCTGCCGCTGCACCGCTGAGCCGTATTCAAGGGCGGCACCGTGTAAGGCTGTGGCTGAAATGCACCGCTGATGAGGAATTTATAGGTATCCTTCGTGATACCGTATGTAAAAAAACAAAAAAACGTAATTCGGACCTGTCCGTGATTGCTGACATAAATCCATTCAGTATGTCATAAGAAAGAATGTATTTTCATTCTTTCACAAAAGAAGTTTTAAGAGAGGAAAAATTATGGCAATAAGAAAAATAAGAGAAATAGGCGATTCCTGCCTTAAAAAGCAGTGCCGTGAGGTAGAAAAATTCGATAACAGGCTGCATACGCTCCTTGACGATATGAAAGAAACACTTCTTCTCGCTAACGGAGTAGGTCTTGCTGCTCCTCAGGTGGGAATTTTAAGAAGAGTTGTTGTTATAGACCTCGGCGAAGACGGCGGTATGTTAGAGCTGATAAACCCCGTTATCACCCATACCGAGGGCAGCGTAACAGATACCGAGGGGTGTCTTAGCGTTCCCGGTAAGGCAGGCGAGGTTACACGTCCGCAGAAAGCCACAGTAAGAGCTTTTGACCGAAACGGCGAGGAATTTGAATTTACAGGCGAGGACCTTTATGCCCGTTGTATTTGCCACGAATGCGACCACCTTGATGGTATTTTATATGTGGAAAAAGCAGAAAAGATCTTTGACTTAGAGCAGGATGAGGAGTAATAATATGCGTATACTATTTATGGGAACGCCTGAATTTGCTCAGGTTTCTCTTAAAGCACTTGTTGAAGATAACCGTGATGTCGTTTGCGTAGTCACTCAGCCTGACAAGCCTAAGGGACGCGGATACGAAATGGCAATGCCTGCCGTTAAGGTTTATGCACTGGAAAAAAATATTCCCGTTCATCAGCCCGTATCACTTAAGGATGAGGCTATTTTACCTCTTTTGGAGGAATATCAGCCCGATGTTATAATCGTTGTGGCATATGGAAAGATACTTCCCCCTTACATTCTTAATTTCCCGAAATACGGCTGCATTAACATACACGGCTCACTGCTTCCAAAATACCGTGGGGCAGCTCCCATTCAACGTGCCGTTATTGACGGGGAAAAGGTAAGCGGTGTTACCAGTATGTATATGGAAAAGGGCCTTGATACAGGCGATATGCTTATTAAAAAAGCTCTCCCCATTGGAGAGGAAACAACTGCGGGCGAATACCACGATGCATTAGCAGTTTTAGGCGGCGAGGTGCTTCTTGAAACGCTTGATGCACTTTCTTTAAATTCGCTTACCCCCGAAAAACAGGATGACTCACTTTCAACCTATGCTTCTCAGCTTTCAAAGGCAGAGGGGGAGATTGACTGGAGCCGTTCAAATAATGAAATTTATAACAAGGTAAGGGGACTTAACCCATGGCCCAAGGCATTCAGTTTTATAGACGGAAAGCGTTTTGTCGTTGATTTCGTGTATAAAAGCGATGCATCGGGAAAATGCGGTGAGGTGCTTTCTGCCGACAAAGACGGCATTTTAGCAGCCTGTGGCGAAGGCTCTGTCCTCATAAAGGAAATTAAAATAGAAGGAAAGAAGAAAATGTCGGTGGAGGATTATCTCCGTGGGCATAAGATAGAAAAAGGAACTCTTTTAGGAGGTTAATTTATGTTTGGTTATTACCCTTATGGTTTTTATATGGATCCGGGATATATCTTGGTGCTTATCACAGCAATTTTGTCACTTATTGCATCGTCCCGTGTTTCTTCCACTTACAAAAAATATTCCAGACAAGCTACATTAAAAGGCATCACTGCCGAACAGGCAGCAAGAAAAATTCTTGATGAAAATGGGCTTTATGACGTTAAAATCGAGGGTGTTTCGGGAAATCTTACAGACCATTACGACCCCCGTTCCAATGTGATACGCCTTTCTGACACTGTACGCACTTCAACCTCCGTTGCAGCGGTTGGTGTGGCAGCTCATGAGGCAGGTCACGCAGTTCAGCACGCAACAGGCTACGTACCGATTAAGCTTCGCAATACAATTGTCCCCGTGGCAAACATAGGCTCTATGGCAGGTCCTTATCTTATAATTATTGGACTTTTGCTTTCAGGTGCTACAAGCAATATTCTCCTTAATCTTGGAATATGGCTTTTTGCAGCGGCAGTTTTATTCCAGCTTGTTACACTTCCTGTTGAAATTAACGCATCACGCCGTGCAATAGCTACGCTTGAAAACGGAATGTATCTGTATGAGGAGGAAATCCCTGCCGTTAAGAAGGTGCTTAGTGCAGCAGCTATGACATACGTTGCAGCGGCAGCGGTGTCCGTTGCAAACCTGCTTCGCTTTCTGATGCTTGCATCCGGCAGAAGACGTGATGACTGATGAGTAATCTTTCAAAGCCGCGTGAGGCGGCACTCAAAGCTTTGGTAGCGTGCGAAAAAGATGGTGCATACCTAAATATCGCCCTTAGGGATATTCTTTCCTCGGCAGGAATGTCCCCACGTGATAATGCCCTTGCAACCACCATTTCATTCGGCGTAATGAAAAACGCACTCTTCCTCGACAATATAATAAAAAATCTTTCATCGGTAAAGCTTAAGAAGCTTTCCGTATGGATTCATAATATTTTACGCATAGGCATTTACTGCAACAAATTCTTAGACCGTATTCCCGTATCGGCAACAGTGAATGAATGTGTACGCCTTGCAAGAAGATACGGTCATAATGCATCGGCAGGCTTTGTAAACGCACTTTTGCGTGCATCGTCTGATGCAGGCGATTTTTTACCTCAGGATAAGGGAAGCATTGACTACATAAGTATAAAATATTCCCTTCCTGTCTGGCTTGCAAAAATGTGGACAGAGCAGGGCTACGGCGAGGATTTATTTAAGGCAATAAACCTCGAGCCGCCCGTAACAGTAAGGCTTAACACCCTTAAATGCAGCTCTCTTCCTGAAGATTTTGAGAAGATTTCTTCACTTCCCCACGGCTACAACTATGTAGGCGGCGGAAGCGTGGAAAACAAACCCCTTTTTAAAGAGGGGTGCATAGCCGTGCAGGACGGTGCATCGCAAAAGGCAATTTGTGCACTTAACCTTCGTGAGGGGATGCGTGTGCTTGACCTTTGCAGTGCCCCCGGCGGAAAAACGGCTTATATGGCACAGCTTCTCAAAAATACAGGCGAAATTATATCCTGTGACATACACGAGCATAAGATTGGACTTATAAAAAGTAATCTTGAACGGCTCGGCGTTACAAATACCCTTGTTATGTTAAATGACGCAACCGTTATGCGTGAGGATTTTTGCGGCAGCTTTGATGCCGTTTTAGCCGATGTTCCCTGTTCGGGATTGGGCGTGCTTCGCCGAAAGCCTGACATTAAATGGACTAAATCGGAAGAGGATAATAAAAATCTTACAAAAATTCAGCAAAAAATCCTTGAAAACGCATCGTGTTACGTAAAAAAGGGCGGAAAGCTTATGTATTCCACCTGCACTATAAACCGTATGGAAAACGAGGATATGGTTGATGCATTTATAAAAACCCATCCCGAATTTATCGTTACGGAGGAAAAACAACTGCTGCCTGATAAAGATAATACAGACGGATTTTTCTATGCAGTCCTTGAAAGGAAGTAGGCTCGTATGAATTTAGGCGATTTGACGAGAGAGCAATTAAAAGAATATATTGTAAAATCTGGGCAGAGTGCTTTTCGTGCAGAGCAGATTTTTAAGTGGGTTCACAGCGGGATTGAGAGCGTGTCGGAAATGACAAATATCCCCCTTTCTTTAAGGCAAAAACTGGGCGAAGAATTCCAGGTTTTTCTTCCCACTGTATACAAAAAACTTGTCAGCAAAATTGACGAAACTGTAAAATACCTTTTTAAGTTATCCGATGGCAATATTATTGAAAGCGTGGTTATGGATTACCACCACGGCAAAAGCATATGTATATCAAGTCAGGTCGGTTGCCGTATGGGCTGCAGTTTTTGTGCATCTACACTTCACGGACTTGAAAGAAATCTTTCCCCGTTTGAGATAGAAGGTCAGATTCTCCGTGCACAAAAGGACCTCGGCGAAAAAATAAGCAGCGTTGTTATCATGGGGATAGGCGAGCCTTTTGATAATTACGAGAACATAATGACATTCTTAAAGAACATAAATGACGAATCGGGCGTTAACCTCGGTTACCGCCACATTACGCTTTCCACCTGCGGTCTGGCAGACAAAATCTGCGACTTTGCAGACGAGGGTATCCCCATTAATCTGGCAATTTCCCTGCACGCACCCACGGACGATGTAAGAAAAAATCTGATGCCCGTGGCAAAAGCATTTTCACTTGAAAAGCTTATGGCGGCGTGCGACTATTACTTTGAAAAAACTCACAGACGCATAACCTTTGAATATGCTCTGGTTAAAGGTAAAAACGCCTCAACGGACGAGGCAAGGGCGTTGGCAAGGCTTCTTCGCGGAAGAAACTGCCACGTAAACCTTATCCCCGTAAACCCTGTTTCGGAGAGAAATAACGTCCGCACAAACGAGAAAGAAACCCGTGATTTTCAAAAAGCACTTGAAGCTTTGGGCATAAATGCAACAATCCGCAGAGAGTTAGGTTCTGATATAAATGCCTCCTGCGGACAGCTTAGAAATAACGAACTGTAATCCAAACCAAATAGGTTTGAGGAGGTGGTAATATGCAGTTTTATTCAATAACAGACCGTGGCAAGCTTCGTGAAAGCAATGAGGATTGCTGTATGGCGAAGGAGCTTGGAAGCTACACTCTTCTTATACTGGCAGACGGTATGGGAGGACACAAGGGTGGCGAAACGGCAAGCCTCAGGGCAATTGAGGTAATTTCCTCAACGCTTGAAGAAAAGCTTACTGAAAAGATGCTTCCAGGACAAATTATGATTCTTCTTTCCGAAGCACTTGAAAATGCCAATCGGGAGATACGCTCTCTTTCCAAAGGAGATTCATCCCTTGTGGGTATGGGGACAACGTGCGATGTATGCGTTATTTTTAAAAGCACTGCATACATTGCCCATATAGGAGACAGCAGAGTTTACAAAATCCCGAAAAAGGGTGGCTCAATCCACAGGCTTACAAAGGACCATTCCCTTGTTGAGTATATGCTTGAAACAGGTGCGATCACGCCTGAGGAGGCAGCGCATCATCCGCAGAAGAATGTCATACTGCGGGCTTTGGGCACCTCTGATAATATTGAAAGTGATATCTCTCACGAAAAGATATCATCGGGAGATGTTCTTCTTTTATGCAGTGACGGTCTTACCAATATGCTTGAGGAAAGCATTATCGCACAAACGGTATGGGACGAAATTTCCCCCGAAAAAATCTGTAAAAAGCTTGTACAGCTCGCAAATGAGGCAGGCGGCTCAGATAATATTACCGTTGTTGTTGCAAAACTCTGATTTGCTATAAAATATGGAGGAAACAGAAAATGGAATCTAAAGCATTAGGAAGCAGATATGAACTGTTAGAACGTGTCGGTATGGGCGGAATGGCAGTAGTATATAAAGCGATGGACAAAATGCTCAACAGATACGTTGCGGTTAAGGTTCTCAGAGAAGAATTTAAAGAGAATGAGGAATTTATCCGCCGTTTCAAGGTTGAGTCACAGGCTGCGGCAAGCCTTTCTCACCAGAACATCGTTCAAATCTACGATGTCGGCGAGGAGGACGGACTTCACTATATTGTTATGGAGCTTCTTGAGGGAGAAACGCTTAAAAGCTATATTAACTCCAAAGGTGGCAAGCTTTCAAGACGTGAAGCTACAAATTTCTCTATGCAGATATGCCGTGCACTTGAACACGCACATTCCAAGCATGTCGTACATAGGGACATAAAACCGCAGAATATTGTCCTTACAGAAAGCGGCAAAATCAAGGTTGCAGACTTTGGTATAGCAAGAGCTGCCAATAACACCACCACCGTTAATTCGGGAAGCTACGCAGTAGGCAGTGCACATTACCTCTCGCCCGAACAGGCAAGAGGCGGCTACACTGACCACCGCAGCGATATCTATTCCCTTGGAGTTGTAATGTATGAAATGTTCACGGGAAAGCTCCCCTTTGATGCAGAGGAAAGTATTTCCGTGGTGATGCAGCACATTCATGACGAGCCTCTGCCTCCCTCGGAAATAAATCCCGATATCCCCGCTGGCATTGAGGCAATTATTATGCGTGCAATGCGTAAGGAGCAGCGTCTGAGATATTCTGGTGCGACAGAGATTTTAGAGGATTTGGTAACAGTATATCAAAATCCTTCTGTCGATGTCTCGCTCCTGAATGCGTATGACGAAAATTCAGAAACAGATAACATAAAGCGTACTCCTGTACAAAAGGGACATTCCCACCGTTCTTCTCAGAAAAAGAAAAAATATGATGCAAAGAAGGGGCTTTTGATTGCAGCAACATCAGTTTTTGTGGCACTCATTGCACTGGTAGGCTTCGCTTCATATATACTTTTCTTTGGCACAGGTAAGGAATATGAAATCCCCGACCTTACGGGTATGACCTTTAATGAGGCGTCCTTTGCTGCCGAAGATGCGTCAAAGGGTGATATAGAGTTTAAAGTATTCGTCAGCGACGAGGACTTTTCTGATGAAGAAAAGGGTGTAATCATCTCCCAGACTCCGCAGGGTGGCTCAAAAACCAAGCGTTCAAGGGAGATTAAGGTTGTAATAAGCCTTGGACCCGTACTTCTTGAGCTTGATGACTATACGGGGAAGGAATACTCCGAAGTACAGGAAATGCTTGAGGAAAAGGGACTAAAGGTAATTATCGAACGTGAGGATAATGACACATATGACGAGGGTAAGATATTTAAGCATCTTCCATCTAAAGGAACGCAAATGGGCGAGGAGGATGAGATTACTCTTTACGTTTCAAAGGGAACTGAAAACACAGTTGTCCCCAACCTTTTGGGAAAAACAGATGACCAGGCTATCGCCGCTATACGAAACAATGATTTAGAGGTGGGCGAAATCAAGGAAGAGGCAAGCGACACATATCAAAAAGGCGAAGTATGCCGACAGAGTAAAAAGGCATTTGAAACAGTTCCCGTAGGAACAAAAATTGATATATCCATATCCACGGGCAAAAAGGTTACTGAGGAGCAGCCTCCCAAGGATACCCCCTCCTCCAGTGATAAAAATACCCCCAAAACCGTGAGTATGAAACTTACCGGTCTTTCGAAGGCAAAGCCTACAAAGGTTAAGCTTATCTTAGACGGTGTGCGGATATATGAGAGCGATGTTTCAACCACATCGGGCAGTGCGACAATAACATTTGAAATTGACCCCTCGCTTGATACTTCACACGGGGTTGATGTCTACTATGACGACACTTACCGAACAACGAAAGAGGTAAAACATTGATACAAAATGAAAACCGAGCTGTCGGTACAATTATTAAAGGAATAGGCGGATTTTACTACGTTAAAACTGACTCGGGCACAGTGGAATGTCACGCACGGGGAAAATTCAGAAAAAACGAAATTTCCCCCATTGTGGGAGATAGGGTGACTATATCCCTTAATCCTGACGGCACAGGGCATATTACAGAAATTCATCCGAGGAAGAATTTTTTGATACGCCCGGGTGTTGCAAATGTGGATGTTCTTGTACTTGTTTCGGCGGCAAAATCTCCGTTACCGGATTTTTTGCTTCTTGATAAGCTTCTTGTAACTGCACAGAGCAAGGGGATTAACGCCGTAATTTGCCTGAATAAAACTGACCTTGCAGAATCCAGCGAGGTTAAGGAATTCGTATCAGTATATAAAAAGGCTCTCTACCCCTGCATATGTGCCAGTGCAAAAACAGGCGAGGGTGTAGAGGAAATACAAGCTATTATAAAAGAGAAAACAGTTGCCTTTGCAGGTCTTTCTGGGGTTGGAAAGTCCAGCCTTCTTACAAGGATAACAGGCGTTGACCTTAAAACAGGCGATGTAAGTAAAATCAGCCGTGGCAGACACACCACCCGCCATGTTGAGCTTATGGAGGCGGCAGGTGGACTTGTGTTTGATACTCCGGGCTTTTCACGCCTTGAAACAGATGAGATAAATGCATATGACCTTTGGCAGTATTTCCCTGAAATAGCGGCTTTACAAGGAACGTGCAAATTCCGCACCTGTAACCATGTTGGCGAAAAAGGGTGCAGCATAAAGGATGCGGTAGACGGCGGCACCATTGCAAAAAGCCGTCACGATAATTATATTTTGCTTTTTAATAAACTTAAAGAAATAAAAGATTGGGAAAGAAAGGATTGACAATTAATGATTAAAATAGCTCCTTCAATACTTGCAGCAGATTTTGGTGCTTTGAGAGATGACGTTGTTGCAATAGAAAAGGCAGGTGCAGAGTGGGCACACATCGATATTATGGACGGCCACTTTGTTCCAAATCTCTCTATGGGCCCTGATATAGTAAAATCTATCAGAGATGCTTCAAAGCTTTTCTTCGACTGTCACCTTATGGTGGAAAATCCCCGTATGTTTGTAGAGCCTTTCGTAAAGGCAGGTGCAGAGCTTATAACCTTCCACGCTGAATGTGTAGAGGATATGGACAGCCTTATAGACTACATTCATTCATTTGGTGTTAAAGCAGCCGTTGCAATTAAGCCCGCCACAAGCGAGGAAGTTCTTTTCCCCGTTTTACATAAGCTTGATATGGTGCTTGTGATGAGTGTTGTTCCCGGCTTTGGAGGTCAGAAGTTTATGCCCGAGGTTCTTGACAAGGTAAGAAATATCCGTGCACACGAGTATGGAAAAAATATTGACATACAGATGGACGGCGGAATCAATGCTGAAACAGCGGCACTTGCGGCCGAGGCTGGCGTAAACATTTTTGTTGCAGGAAGTGCAGTATTTGCAAAGCCCCCGTACATAGAAACAATTGCGGCAATACGTAAAAGTGCAGAGGACGCATTTAATGCTTAATTCAAAAAACACCTTAAGGAAAGAGCTTTTAGCCCGTCGCAAGGGTGTGTCCCCCCGTAATCTTACGCTCGCGGATCTTAACACCTACCCTGAATTTTTAAGTGCAAAGGTGGTTTTTTGCTATGTTTCCGCACATGGAGAGGTCGGGACACATAATTTGATAAAAGAGCTTTTAAAAGTAAAAGAAGTTGCTGTCCCTTACTGCACCGATAAAGAGGGAAATATGATTTGCGTTAAGATAACCTCATTTAATGATTTAAAAGAGGGAAGCTTTAAAATATTAGAGCCGACAGTGCCTTTAGCTTTCCCGAAAGAAAAAATCGATTTTGCAATAGTTCCCGCAATCGCTTTCGATG
>JAZLEL010000119.1:0-18635 GCA_045615265.1 Clostridia bacterium
CTTATAATAACAACCATCAGCCAGAGTACAAACGGATTTTCGTATATTGAGAAACAGAAAATAGCAAACGCAGCTATTGCGCCTACAAAAGTAATCAGGTATTTAAAAATATGGTTAAGGCAGTTAAAGCCTGCTACATCCTCTGCTGTTTCCATTCTGCGTTTTGTGTACAGGATTGCAGAAATTACATAAAGCACCAGTGCTGCAATAATAAATATAACTATGTCAATAATATAGCCTGTGTATACCTTATCTGTAACATATTCCCAGCTTGTCATTATCGTGGGAATTCGTGTGATAAAGGAATTATTGAACACTTTATCAATAAGTACTCCTTCTCCGGCAAATCCATAAAGGAAAACCTCTGACACCATAGCAAATGCTGCTGCGAGAATAAGTCCGACTGAGTGAAAAATCACATTAAGTCCTATCATTGCAAAGCTATTTCCGGTAATTGATGCTACAAAGCATACACACGAGAACATCACAAACAAGCTGAAAAGATTAAGAAGCATCCATGTTATGCAGTCACCCACGCTGAAATGTGCTGAGTAAGCAGCCAGCGACATAATCACAAGTATCAGTGTGTTTAATATAACCGGTACCGCCATAAGTGTAAGTGCTGCAAGTACTGATGAGATGTAGTTTGCACTTCTTTTAACAGGAAGACTATGTACAAATACCGAGGTTTTTTTGGAGTGGATATATCGGAAAATCAAAAGTCCCGCTATTGTAGGAACAACAATACTCATCAGCATCGGTATTACCATATATTCACTTCCGAGGAGGGTCGAGCCTCCCCTGTTTGACCAATAGGCATTGAGCTGATCAGGACTTTCGTTAAGAAGAATCATCATCCCTGTAAACAGGAGCAACATTATAAAATACAGTATTCCGCCCCATAAATAACGCCGTAGGGTTGATTTATATATGCCTTTATTAAACAATGATGTTTTTAAAATCATATCCCAGACCTCCTAATTCATAGATAAATACTTCTTCCAATGTAAGACTTATTCTGTCGCACAAGCGAGGCGAAATTTCCTTAAGTCTTTCATATGTAGACTCTGCCTCTCCACGCATAATCACATTATATACCGAACCTGTCTTTGAAATATGAACAACAAGCTCATTCTCCGAGAGTTTTTCAGCAGTAGCTTCGTCCAGGACAAGCTGATATTTATGCACACTTCCTTTAAGGTCATCAAGAGGTTTTTCTATAATCATTTTGCCGTTGTGAATGATACCTACCCAATCACAAACATCCTCAAGCTCCCTGAGATTGTGCGAGGAAACCAAAACCGTCATCTCCCTGTCTAAAACATCTGCAATGACCATGTTCATCACCTGCTTACGCATAACAAGGTCAAGACCGTCAAGGGGTTCGTCAAGAATAAGCACCTCGGGCATTGCCGAAAGCACCAGCCAGAAGGCAACCTGCTTTTTCATACCCTTGGACAGCTTTCTTATCTGCCTTTTTTCGTCAATCTTGAAAACCTCTTTAACAGCCTCATATCGCTTATAATTAAAATCAGGATATATGTCAGCGTAAAAGCGTGCCATTTGCTTGATTGTATATGTACTGTAATAAAACCAATCATCTGCTATACTTAAAACCTTTTGTTTTACGTTCACATTTTCATAAACCGGTATTCCGTTAATGGTAATTTCTCCTGTGTCAGGCTTCAAAACGCCGTTTATGTGGTTTATGATAGTAGTCTTTCCTGCACCGTTAGGTCCAACAAGACCATATATAGTACCCTTTTTCACATTGAGCGAAAAATCGTCCAGCACTTTAAAATCGTCAAAATACTTGGTAACATTTTTTACCTGTATCATTACTCTTCCTCCTTATCCAGATAAATGTTATTAATAAGATTTTCTATACCTGCCTTTTCCTCGCCTAAAAACATAAGTTCACGTACAGTTTCTTTAAGCGTTTCATAAAGAACATCTGTCTTATTTGTCGAGGCTATATCCTTTGCTGTTGCAACAAAGTTTCCCTTCCCCTTTATACTGTAAATATATCCGTCAAGTTCAAGCTGCTTATATGCCTTTTGCACAGTATTGGGATTTACAGTCAGGCTTATAGAAAGCTCTCTCACCGAGGGAAGCTGCTCGTCAGGTTTTAAGATACCGTTTACGATAAGTCCACGAAACCCCGCCTCAATCTGCTCGTGCAGGCTTTTATTATCTCTGTAATCTAAGTTTATCATTTTCTCACCTCTATACTCTGTATTACGTGTTCTAGTACAGTTAGTATAACATATGTTTTTTCCACCGTCAAGTACAAAAACAAAAAAACCATTGACGAAATAAATTTCATCAATGGTTTTTTATTTTCAATAATTACTTTCTAAGGCTTGTGAGTAATTCCTTACCTTCCTTAATAATAAGTTCAGCAACGCCAGCCTTAAATTTTGAGCTTCTTGCCTCATAACCGCCTTCATCATAAGAATCCTGCATTGGGAAGTATCCCTCGCTTCCGTTAGAAAGGCAGCAAGGAAGAACCATTTCATATCCTTCGGTAGCCTTAAGTCCTATACCGATTCCATTGAAAGGTTCTCCGGGGATACCAATTATTGCAACAGGTCCTATCACCATAGCAGAAAGCGTCATATCAAATTCATCGGGTCCGTTTTCAAGACGAACCATTCTGCCTGCCTCTGCAACAACTGTTGTAAGCATCATACCCTCATAAGGAATTTCATTATCCTTTCCTGCGTTATGAAGGTCATTGATACGATGTGCCTCAGGCATATCTTCGGGCTTAGGTCTGTTAGAGGGAACGTTAAGAATCTGCTGCTTTGCTATAAGAGTATCAACATCAATATAGTTAACCTTGTCATACGCCTGAAGAACGCCACCTGTAACAACACGTGCTATGTACTGAGCATGATAGTATCCTCTTGAAACATCATCAAAGTCCATAAACATACCGTTAAGGTCACCGCCCTTGGGGTGTACATTAACATGGTTTACATCACCCTGTGCTCCGTTAAAGAAAATACACTTTGTGCCGTCAAGAACTTTTTCAACTGTTCTTCTGAGAAGTCCGGGCCAGTCAGCGGAAATTTTAGAACCACCAACAACATCAGGATGATTTGCAAAGTTAACAAATACGATAGTATCTGCACCATCACGGTCAATTCTCATTACATTTACACTGTCATCTATGTCACCTACTGGACGTACTATATCAGGATTGTTAACACCGGGATTTGTCTTGATGCTGCCATCTTTCATAAGGTAGCGGCGTACAAAGGCAACATTTGAAGCTACACCCTTTCCGTAACCCATTTTTGCATCCTTAAGGTCTTCCACTGCAAACTGAGCTGCATCCTTAATTCTATGTCCAACGAAAGCTGTATACTCTTTTACAAGCTCATCCTCAGAATTCAGGATGAGTGCTGGAGCGGTGTGGGAATGGGTTGCAGAAATAATGATGTTTTCCATCGGAATTCCAGTAACCTCGCTTGCTCCTTGCCTGAGCACTTTACTGAGACCCTGCTCAATACCGCAATGGTCCACGCTGATAAGAAGAGTTCTTACATCACCACACTCAAGGGCAAGTGCATTTACTTCAACATCGTCTAAAATCCCTTCGGCAAAACGGGGTTTAAAATAACCTCTTATAGGAATACCCATTGGCGGATTGATATTTGCACGACTGAAACCTGCTTTTAAATTATTCATTTTTGAACCCCCACAAATATATCCTAAAATACAATTTTAAATTACTACGCACGTGTTGTATCAGTTTGAAAATTCTTTGTCAATCTATGCTAAAAACTTTCTTAATCTTACTTATGGCAGCAACAGGGTTTAAAGAAAGTTGCAATATCAACCTGACACTCCTCGCCTTTTCTGGAAAAGCCAAGCTTCACAAGTTCATCAAACATGGCTTCATTTTTACAGTAGCCTGTCTTTATTCCCTTTATATCAAAATAATTAAGTGCAGCACGCACCAGAAGTTCAAACACATTATCGTTATCAACTATATTAAGAAGTTCTCCCTCTTTTGAAAAGATGCAGTGCCCGGGGCTTTTTTCATTTTCCTGTGCCCACGCCATCAAAATATCATTTCCCTTTATACTTGATACGGATTGAATTATTCTTTCATCATCTATTATTGTTACTCTGATCATTTTCCTTTACCTCTCAGTTTATTAATTTCTGCATCAGAAAGCCTTCTCCACTTCCCTTCGGGAAGATTTCCCAAAGTCAACGAACCGACAGAAATACGCTTAAGACTCATAACATTGGCACCTACTGTATCGAGCATTCTTCTGACCTGACGGTTCTTTCCCTCGTGAATGGTTATTTTAACTTCAAAACCTTTCTGTGGACGCTTAATATTTTCCGCCTTTGCAGGAGAAGTCATTACCCCGTCAAGGTCTATTCCTTTTCTTAACCTGTCAAGCTGGTTTTCATCGAGCGGTTTATCAATGCGTGCGATATATGTCTTATTCACTGTATGCTTAGGGTGAGTAAGAATATTTGCAAAATCCCCATCGTTTGTCATAATAAGAAGTCCTGTTGTGTCAAAATCCAGTCTTCCTACGGGATATATGCGGCTATTAATATCAGAAACAAGCTGCATTACTGTGGGACGACCCAAATCATCCGAAACAGTAGTAACGTAATTTTTTGGTTTATTAAGCATAATATAGTGCTTCTTACTATCTATTTCGATTAGTTTGCCGTCTATTTCCACCCTGTCATTTTCAGGGTCTACCACAAAGCCCATATAATCAACAAGCTCGCCGTTTACATATACTCTTCCGCTCTGTATTATTTTTTCTGCACTTCGTCTTGAAGCGATGCCGCATTCGGCAATAAATTTTTGTAATCTCATAACTAACTCCATTAAAAATATTGCTGTTACAGTTTATCATATAATGTGTATAATTGTCAATTTTTTATGTAACAGTTGACTATTTTTTAAAATAGTTTTATAATAGGTACTTGAAAAAATATTTAACAGGAAGTGTATATGAAGTGACAAAAATAGACATTTTTTCAGGCTTTTTGGGTGCAGGAAAAACAACTCTTATAAAAAAGCTTATTAAAGAGGCATACAACGGAGAAAAGCTTGTCCTTATTGAAAACGAATTTGGAGAAATAGGCATTGACGGCGGTTTTATGCAAGAGGCTGGAATTCAGGTTAACGAAATGAACTCAGGATGCATTTGCTGCAGTCTTGTAGGAGATTTCAGGGAGGCACTTTCGAAGGTGCTTAGTGAATACTCCCCCGACCGTATTCTCATTGAGCCATCAGGCGTAGGTAAACTGAGCGATGTTATCCGTGCCGTAAAGGATGTGACAAATGACACCGTTAAGCTTAACAGCTACTCTACCGTTGCTGATGCGAAAAAATGTAAGATGTATATGAAAAATTTTGGTGAGTTTTATAACGACCAGATTCAGCATGCTTCCTGCATTATCCTCAGCCACACTGCTTCACTTTCTGAGGACAAGCTTGCACTTTGTGTAGAGCTTATCAGAGAGCATAACAAAGAAGCACAGATTGTCACAACGGATTGGAATGAGCTTGATGGAAGTGCTATCCTTGATGCGATGGAAAACTGCGATACACTTCAGTCCCAAATGGAAGAGCTTGAACACGATCATCATAAACACGATAAGCATTGCGACTGCCACGAACACCACCACGAACACGATCAGCATTGTACCTGTGGTTGTCACGATCATCACCACGAACATGAGGAACACTGCGATTGTCATGAACACCACCATGAGCAGCATCACCATCATGATGAGCATTGTACTTGCGGTTGCCATGACCACGACCACCACCATCACCATGCTGACGAAGTGTTTGGTAGCTGGGGTAAGGAAACTGTCCGCACATATACACAGGAAGAAATCAAAAATATACTGGCAGAGCTTGACAGTGTTTCCTACGGTGTTATTCTCCGTGCAAAGGGTATTGTCAAGGGCGAGGATAGCTGGATTCACTTTGACTATATTCCCGGCGAGGCAGATGTTCGCACAGGAACAAGCAGCACAATCGGCAGAATTTGTGTAATAGGCTCAAATATTAATCAAGAAAAGCTTGCTGAGCTTTTTTAAGGAGAAATTAAAATGAAAGAAATTCCCGTATATTTATTTTTAGGATTTCTTGAATCCGGAAAAACCAAGTTTATACAAGATACACTTTGCGACGAACGTTTTAACAGTGGAGAAAAAACCCTTCTTATAGTTTGCGAGGAAGGTATTGAGGAGTATGACCCCTCTCTGTTCTCGGGAAGTAATGTAATAGTAAAAGAAATTGAAAACGAGGAAGATTTGACTTCAAAAACACTTTCCATGATGCAGAAAGAAGCATCAGCCGAAAGAGTTATCATTGAATATAATGGAATGTGGGCTGTTGATTCTCTCCTTAATAATCTTCCAAAGGGTTTTACACTTGTTCAATGTATGATGTTTGCAGATGCTAACACTTTTGTAAATTACAATGCAAATATGCGTAATCAGACATTCGACAAATTAAAAATAAGCGAGCTTGTTGTATTTAACCGCATGAGCAAGGATATTGACAAAGTGGATCTTCATAAAATTGTCCGTGGGGTAAGCCGCAGATGCGATATTGCATATGAATATCCCGATGGCAGTGTTGAGTATGATGATATAGAAGACCCGCTTCCTTTTGATATCAATGCTGATTTAATTAAAATTGAGGATGCAGATTATGCCCTGTGGTACAGAGATTTAATTGAGGAAACTGATAAGTATAACGGCAAAAGAGTTAAATTCCGTGCTATTGCGGCATACGACAGCAGAATGCCTGATAATATCTTTGTTGCGGGAAGACATATTATGACCTGCTGCATTGACGATGTGGAGTACAGTCCCATTGTATGCATATGTAAAAACAAACACACAATAAAAAGCCGTGATTGGATTATGGTTACAGGCACAATTAATGTTGAATACTGTAAGTTTTATCAGGGAAAAGGTCCTGTAATTCATATTGAAGAAACTGCAATGACATCTAAGCCAGAACAGGATCTTGCAACATTTTATTGATATCAAACCACCCACCTCATGAATATAATGTTCATGAGGTGATTTTTTATGAGTTGCAATATTGAATGGAACTGTCCTCCAGGCAGTTTTCCATACACAGTAAGGCCAGGAGATACACTTTATGCATTGGCAAAAAGATTTGAAACAAGTGTAGACCGCCTTGCCGAAATTAATTCCATTGGCAACGTAAATATGCTAAATATAGGTGACACGCTCTGCATTCCTGAGGCATTACAGTATTTCCCCGCCTGCAAAACAAGCAACTATTACGTTGTTAACGCAAAAGATACAATTGATTCAATCGCAAGCTATTTTGGAGTGAGCAGTGCACAGATTATCTATTCAAACATCGGCATAGAGGCTGATGACATTTATGAAGGTATGATTCTATGCATACCCCTTGCCCCGCCTAAGCTATGTGTGCGGATAAATGACAACAATCTTACTCTTTCTTATAAATCAGGAGAAACTATCAGCTTCCCCTGCAACAACAGTCTTAGTAATTTTTCTTCCCAAGTGGTTCAAAAACAGCTTGATACATCTTTTGGCGGAAAGAAGCGTCTTAACCTGCTTGTTCCTGATATTGCTGTTTCCAGCAAATCCGCACAACGCTCTGAAAGCGATATAATACTTAATGACAACGATATGGATAAGGTATTCAATCTGGTACCCGTCGGAACGGGGGTGGAGATTGACTGATGGCTTGCGGACAGTTTTATATTATACAGGAGGGAGACACCCTCTTCTCTATTGCAGAAAGATTTGATACAACAGTAGAAAACATCCTGCGTTTCAATCCCGACTTAAACCCTGCAAATCTTCCCATAGGAAGAAGAATATGTGTTATTTCAGCTACAAATCAGCCCGTTACGTGTCCCCTTGGAACACTTCCTTACAATATCAATCCAGGAGATACAATTCTTTCAATAGCACTGCGTTTCGGCACAAGTGTGGAAGCCCTGCTCGCTGCAAATCCCGATATCGACCCTTACAATCTCGTTGTTGGTCAGAGAATATGCATTTCACAAAGATTCCAGGAACCGCCTATGTGTCCTACGCGTAATTTCTATGTAATCCGCCAGGGCGATACCTTTGGAGCCATTGCAAGATCATTTGGTGTAAGTCAGGCGGATATCATGAGGCTTAATCCCGACCTTGATTCACGAAACCTCGTAATAGGTCAGATTATATGTATACCTCTGGCTCCCTCGCCTATTGAAATTATTATAAACGTGGGTGCAAAAAGGCTTACAGTATATCGTAACGGAAGTATTTACAGGGAATATATTATTGCAACAGGTAAGCCCGATACTCCGACTCCTATCGGTGTGTTTGAAGTAATAAACAAGGAAATTGACCCAGGCGGACCTTATGGTACAAGGTGGCTTGGACTTTCGGCTAGAGGTTATGGCATCCACGGCACAAATAATCCTTCTTCTATTGGAACAGCAGCATCAAACGGTTGTATAAGAATGTATAACGAAGATATTGAGGCTCTTTTTGATATAACGGTAGTGGGAACTCCCGTAAGAGTTCTTCCTTAAACCAAAATCCGTAAGGCTTAAGCCTTACGGATTTTAAATTCTTCTATGTCGGCATCTAAGATTATATTAATTTCTATACCTTTATTTCTAAAGTATTCTATGTTACATTTTTTATTGCCGTTTACCTTTGAAAGAAAGCGAGGGTTTACCAAAAGTTCTATCTTATCTTCATCTTTCAAAGCTTCCTCAATTCTGTTACGGACATCACGGCTTATTACCATTTCTCCTAAAGAGGGATGATATGCACCCGCCAGATAATTTTCCCTAAGGTCATCTCCGTCAGGAAGTCCTATCCGCAAAATTTCAATATCGTTATCCTTAAAATATCTGTAAAGCTTTGCAGATATACAGATGGCTTCCTCGAGATTTTGCGGAACGTAAGTTCCATCTGTAAGCATTTTTTCAAGATGAGTTCCCCTTAAAACTACTGTGGGATAAATTCTTGTTTCCTTTGCCCCAAGCTCTTTGAATTTTCGTGCGGTATTCATACATTTTTGCGGAGTATCCATAGGAAGTCCTGTCATCATCTGAAGTCCAAGTATAGCACCGCTGTTATTTATAATTTCGGAGGCTTTTTCAACATCATATGCACTATGTCCCCTTTTTGCTAACAAAAGAACTTCTTCGTCCATAGACTGTGCACCAAGCTCTATATTTTTAACCCCGTAGGAGATAAGTCTTTCTACCGCGTCCTTATCTATATAATCGGGTCTTGTGGAAAGCCTTATACTCTTTACATTACCGCTTATTATATACCGCCTTGCAAGAGAGAGATATTCATTTTGTTTCTCTTCATTGATGCCTGTAAAGCTACCCCCGAAAAAAGCAATCTGGTCGGCATAGCCTCCCCCACTTAAAAGATGCTCTTCAATTGTTTTTTGTGCATCAAACATATCGGGTGCACTGCTTTTTCCGCTGATTGTACGCTGATTGCAAAACGCACAATCATTCGGGCATCCCTCGTGCGGGACAAAAATGGGTATAATCATAAAATCAGTTCCTTTTCAAAAATGACAAGCTTTATTTAAAAGCTTGTCATTTCTAAAATTTATTGAGCTGTGGAAATCTGCTCTATCTCGTCAATATAGTCTTCGTCATATTCATCATCGTCATCATCTGCCATTGCTTTTCCTATAAGCATAGCCAGTATACCGATAAGAAATGCTATTGCAGCATAAATGAGGGCACTTTGGTTGAAGCTCTTTGTTATCGCATCGATAATGCAGTTTATAAATTTGCTGGAGGAAACAAAAGTAGGTTTGAAAAGCATTCCTGCCACAGCAATTATTATTCCCGATACTATCGAAGCCCAGCCAATCATCTTATGTGCAAATCCTTTGCAGCCAATCACTGTAAGCACTATCAAAAGTGCAAGTGCAATAATAAGACACAGTAGAATCATTGTTGAGAACGCTACTGATGTAATTTCCGTATACTTTGCCGCAGGTTGCTTTTCGAGATTTTCAGCACTGAGTGACTTTATTGTCTCGGATTTTGCTGCATATCTGCCGATATCCTTGCACGCACTCTGACCAAGTTCAACACCTGTCACAAGCTTGATATAGGATACGTTTTCAAGAAGCATCTTGGAAATATCTGTGCTTGTAACGCCATTAAAGGTTTTACCGAAGATGTAATGGTTTACCACATTATGTGCTACCTTTGCTATATATCCGGGATATGTGGATTTTGTAACAGCCTGCTTGATATCTGCATACGTAACAGTAATCATAGAGTTGTCACGAATTACGTCCGCTACGCTAGCTTTTTGCGAACTTGTTTTAAGATTAATCTTAGAAGGATTTTTAATTTTTCCTACTACAAAGGTTTCGGGATTATGACTGCGTATTGCGGTTTCAATAGAATACTCTGTTGTATTCATCTTAACTAAAAGAGATGATAGGGTTGCCGATACAACAGAAACCAAAAGAATGAACAAAACAATGCTTCTTGCCACAAGGACAATCCTACGAAGAAGTTTCTTTCTTTTTCTGCTCTTTTTCGTTTTGCTCTTTCTTTTCTTTTCTTTAGCCTTTTCGACCTTACGCATTTCCTTCTCTTTATTATATTTAGGAATTTTTATCGGTTCTGGAGCAAATTCGGAAACGAACTCCTCCTGAGTTGTCTTTTCTTCTTTATTTTCAATCTCATTTTCTATGTTTTCTTTAACGGCTGTCATTTCAGTTTCAGTAATCTCTGTTTTTGTTTCATTTTCGCCTGACATTGCAACACTTCCTTTACTTAATCCTACTACCTATATAATAACAATTTCTTCAAAATAAGTCAAGAAAAATTACTTTTTGCAGCCATTTCAAAGCATATTCTGCCATATATCTCCATTTTATAGAAAATTTAATAGAATTTAAGATTTTTTGCGAACAAATGTTTGATTTTTCATTTATTTTATGTTATAATGAAAAAAACAGATGACGGAGGGATTAATTGTGGCGGCTAATATAGATAAACAACAACAGATTTTAAGTTTTATTGAAAAGCAGGTTTCCCAGAAGGGTTATCCTCCAACAGTACGAGAGATATGTGAGGCTGTGGGGCTTAATTCCCCGTCCACAGTGCATGGATATTTAAAGAGGCTTGAGAAAAACGGTCATATAATCAAGGAAAACGGCAGTTCACGAGGAATAAGGCTGGCAAATGTTCCCACAAATATATCCTCAATGGAAAAAGAATATCTTGAGGTTCCCGTAATCGGACGTGTCAGTGCGGGACTACCTATATTGGCGGAGGAAAATTTGGAGAGAACCTTCCCCCTTCCCATGGATTTTGCAAAAAAGAATGATATTTATATGCTCCGTGTACGTGGGGAAAGTATGATAAATGCCGGAATTTTAGACGGCGACTATGTAATAGTTGAAAAATGCGAAACCGCATCCAACGGACAGATGGTTGTTGCACTTATCGATGACAGTGCAACTGTAAAAACTTTCTACAAAGAAAATGGGCATTTCCGTCTTCAACCTGAAAATGACCATATGGAACCTATTATTTCAGAGAGTGTTTCCATTCTCGGCAAGGTTATAGGAGTATACAGGCTATTTTAAAAATTAATAAAAAAACACAGTCCAAATTGTCGAAATTTGGACTGTGTTTTTTTATCGATTCATTACTAAATCTTCAATCGCACACCCTACCGTTTTCATTGCACGGTTTGTTTTTCTGTATACCTTTTTAATTTTTGCAGTATTCGGAGGTTCCATCATCATACAAACTGCTCCACCGATAATAGAGCCTGCCAGAAAACCTTTTGCAAAATTCATCGTACCTCTCATCAATGCATCCTCCTTTTTTTATAAAGATACATTGTTAGTATAAAACTTTTTTTAGTTTATATTCCCACCATTTTTTGCGATAATACTTTCCACAAGCTTAACAATTATAAATCCTATTATTATACCAAATATTACTCCTCCAAGTACATCTGTCGGAAAATGGACATACAGGTACAATCTGGAAAAAGCTATCAAAATTGCCATAACAAGCGTAATATAGCCAAGTTTTTTCTCACGCAGAATAAGAATTGTAGCACTTATTACAGATGCCAAAGTATGCCCTGATGGAAAGGAAAAATCACGGGGAGCTTTGATGAGAAGCTCTATCCCCTCTTTTATCTGAAAAGGTCTTAACCTTGCAAAAAGAGGCTTTAATAAAACATTCCCCGTAAAAAAGCTGAATATCAGCCCTACTGCCAAAATGATTCCTGTAACTCGGTATTTTTTACTGCAAATAAGAAGCAGTGCAATTACAATCCATAGTGCACCTGAATTTCCCAGGGTAGTTATAAAAACCATTACTCTGTCCATAATAGGAGAGGTCATATATTCCTGTATGAAATCTAAAACTGCAAATTCTGCATTTAACATTTTCCATCACCACCACTAATGTATTCATTATATCTGCTTGTTATTTCAAAGTAAAGAGAATTAGTTAAAATATTTGTTGAAATACACTTTATTTTGTTATATAATTAGATAAATGTTTTTTTAAGGAGTGTATCTGTATGACTGTTATGCAGCGTTATGAAGCACTTAAAGCACGTATAGTAAACCGTAAGGAAGAATTTGCAAATCTTATTAATTTCATGGAAAATGAAACTGACTATCTTAATTCCCCTGCAAGCACACGTTTTCATCTGTGCAGACCGCAGGGACTTTTGGAGCATAGCGTAAATGTTGCTGAAAATATGCTCCGCTTCCGTGACGCGGTAGCTCCTGATATTGATGAGGAGAGTTGCATTATAACTGCACTTATTCACGATTTAGGGAAAGCCGGTATGCCCGGAAATCCCCAGTATATTGCTAATGAGCCAACACCGAAGCAAAAGCAGTACGGATTTCCCGCATCAATACCCTATCGTATGAACGAAAGCCTTGTTTATCTGAGTGTCCCCGTGCGTAGCTTATATCTGGCACTTAAATATATCACGCTCTCAGAAAGTGAAGTACAGGCAGTTATGTATCATGACGGTCAGTATGTTGATGACAATAAATCTGTTGCAACAAAAGAAACACCACTCCTTCTTTTATTACAATACGCCGATACATGGAGTACGTTTGTAACAGAAAAGGACACTAAAAGGAAATAAGGTGTATCCTTGTCTTAGACCCAGAAAGGAAGTATATAAATGACAGAACCAAAAAACATAAGAAACATAGCTATTATTGCACACGTTGACCACGGCAAGACAACACTTGTCGACGCTCTTTTAAGACAGAGCGGCGTTTTCCGCGAAAATGCCCAGATAGAAGAAAGGGTAATGGACTCCAACGATATTGAACGTGAACGCGGCATTACAATTTTGGCAAAGAATACAAGTCTTATGTACAATGACGTTAAAATCAATATTATAGATACACCCGGCCATGCCGATTTCGGCGGAGAGGTTGAACGAGGACTTAAAATGGCAGACGGGGTTCTCCTTTTGGTTGACGCATTTGAGGGATGTATGCCCCAGACACGATTCGTTCTCAAAAAAGCACTGGAGCTTAACCTTTCAATAATTATGGTTATAAACAAGGCAGACAGACCTAACGCACGCCCCTATGAAGTAACTGACGAGCTTTTAGAGCTTTTCATTGACCTTGATGCAACAGATGACCAGCTTGACTCCCCCGTTGTATATGTTTCCGGACGTGACGGATGGGCTAGTCTTTCTCCTGACAATCATCCTGATGACCTTAAGGTACTTTTTGACCTTATTGTTTCCCATATTCCCGCACCTGAGGATACACGTGACGGAGAATTTCAGATGCTTGTATCAAATATTGATTATGATACATTTACAGGAAGAATTGCTGTCGGCAGAATTAACCGTGGATTTGTAAAAACAAATATGCCGATTACTATTAGCCGTGAAGGAATGTCTTCATATAATTCAAGGGTTTCAAAACTTTTCTCATATAAGGATTTGGAAAAGCAGGTTATTGAAGAAGCAGGTGCCGGTGAAATTGTTGCAATCAGCGGTATTGAAAAAATCAATATTGGTGACACTATTTGTGCATCAGGCGTAGTTGAGCCACTCCCCTTCACTCCTGTTGATGAGCCTGTTCTCTCGATGACATTCAGTGTAAATAACAGTCCTTTTGCAGGTCAGGACGGCGACTATGTTACCAGCAGACACTTAAGGGACAGGCTTATAAAAGAGCTTGAAAGTAACATCGCACTTAAAGTGACAGAAACAGATTCTCCCGATAGCTATGTTGTATCCGGCCGTGGAGAATTGCATCTTTCTGTACTTATTGAAAATATGCGCCGTGAAGGTTATGAATTTCAGGTAAGTAAGCCCAAAACAATAAATAAAGAGATTGATGGCGTTTTGTGCGAGCCTTTTGAAATGCTGACAGTTGATGTTCCTGACGAGCATACAGGTGTTGTAATGGAGGGTATCGGTGCACGAAAAGGCTCTCTCGTAAATATGGCTCCCGGTGCTGCAGGATATACAAAACTGGAATTCAGAATTCCGTCAAGAGGACTTATCGGTTATCGCGGAGAGCTTCTTACCGCTACAAAGGGTACAGGCATTATAAACAGTGTATTTGACAGCTATGAACCTGTTATCCCTGGAGAATTTACCACACGCTCAAGAGGAAGTCTTGTAGCATATGAAACAGGCGAATCAGTTGCTTACGGACTCTTTAACTCACAAGACCGTGGACTTATGTTTATAGGACCCGGCGAAAAGGTGTATCAGGGTATGGTGGTAGGCGAATGTAGCAGGCTTGAAGATATTGTTGTCAATGTATGTAAACGCAAGCAGGCTACAAATATGCGTGCTGCCGGAAGTGATGAAGCACTTCGTCTTACTCCCCCAAAACTTATGAGTCTTGAAGAAAGTCTCGAATTTTTAGCAGATGACGAGCTTTTGGAGGTTACTCCCGACTTCCTTAGAATCAGAAAAAGAATTCTTGATACTGACCTTCGTGCAAAGGAAGCAAACAGAATTAAAAAGCAGCAACAGTAATTTGTACAAAAATCTTTCAAATGGCACATCGAAACTATACGATGTGCCATTTTTAATTACAATTAGGTTACACCTATTGACTTTTGACAATTAATACAATATTATGTAAATATAGAATGTTAGGAGGTAGTAGAATATGAGAGAATTTGAAATTCATGATCTTGATGTAAATGCATTCGTTAAGGAGCTTAATAACTGTACAGGTCAGGTATGGTTAACAACCGACGAGGGCGACAAAATAAATCTTATGTCTGCCTTCTGCCGTGTGGTAGGACTGATGAGTATTCTTCAGGGTGCAAAGCTCAGCCATGCAAAAATTGAATGTGAAAACATTGAAGATGAAAGCCGTCTTTTCAGACTCAATCTTTACGGCAAGGTTGAAGACAAATAAATTTTATACATAATAGCCCCCTTCCACTCATATGTTAGAGTGAAAAGGGGGCTATTTTCTTGAAGGATTATATAGAGAAGCGGGCTATAATGCTCGCATACTACATAATAGAGAACAATACCACAGTAAGGGCTGCTGCAAAAAATTTCGGGTTTTCAAAATCAGGAGTGCATAAAGATGTTACAACAAGGCTATCTGACATTGACCCGATTCTTGCAGCCGATGTAAAATCAGTACTTGAAAAAAACAAGGCTGAACGCCACATCCGTGGCGGACTGGCAACAAAGCTGAAATATGAACAGCAGAAAATGCAGTTAACGATTAATTAGTCTGACCGCAAAAGCACATAATACTATCAGCACAATTGCAGTAATTATAACCGATAGATTTGTTTTGTGAGTATTCTCATTATTACTTTGAGCAATACCGCTGCTCCTGAAAATTCTTACAATAGGCTTATAAATAAGCAGCACAAGAGCAGAATTCAAAACACATTTTATTACATTAAAAGGCAAGATTGCAGGAATTAGGAGCTTTGCGACAGCTTCTCTCGGCATTCCTGTATACAGAGGTGTAAGAAAATAATTCAATATCATCATAGACGAAACTGCACATACAGTTCCCATTAAAAGTCCTACACTTCCTCCTTTCAGCGAACGGAATTTGGTATAAATGACTGATGCCGTGCAGGCAAACGCACACGTTGACGCAATGTTCATTATACACCCAATGATATGCGTACCGCTGACAGAAACCATTTCTATTATAGAAACCGTAAGAGAAATCACAAATGCCGCCATAGGTCCATACAGGAAGCCTCCTATCACTATGATGGCATCCTTAGGGTCATATTTCAAAAATGGAAATGCCGAAAAAAGCGGGGGCAAAAATCTGCTCATAAACATAACCAGATAGCTGAGCGCACACAAAAGTGCCATGGTTGTTATTTTTTTTGTTTTATTCATAAAATATTCCTCCCGAAAAACAAGTACACCCCGATACGTAAAATCGTATCGGGGTGTCTTTCGCACAATAATTATAAGAATACAAAATATTTGTTCTTCTCACATCCGGACTCTGCATATGATATGCATTACCGTCGGTTGCAGAATCTCACTGCATCTTGCCTGAAAGGCTCGCGGACTAAGGAATAATTTCCATCACCGCCGGTGGAGAATTTCACTCCGCCCCGAAGAAAGCTATTCATTTTTTAATCAGTCGTTACTCTGCGGTAACTGTGTTGTCAGTCTTAGTGTCAGTGTCAGCATCAGCATTAGAATCAGTATTAGAATCGGAATCGGTCGCTTTTGCTGCCTTTCTCTCCTTTTCCCACTCTTTTATATACGCATCAATTGCTTTTGTGTCCCACTTAATCTTTGCTTTTTCAATTTCTTTTTCGATAACTTCTGTCATTTTTTCATAAATTTTCGAATCCTTGAAGTTTATATATTCATCGGACTCAAAATCAATATCATATCTCTTTATGATATGATAGCCGTAATCTGTCTTTACAGCTTCCTTGGTATATTCACCAATTTCGAGTTTCTTTGATGCTTCTTCGAATTCAGGCACCATTTCCCCTTCACCAAAAGTGTAATAGCCGCCTTCGCTCATACCTGGGTCTTCGTTATACTCAGCAATAAGGGAATCAAAATCAGCACCTTCTGCAAGCTTGCCTAAAACTTCATTAACAACAGCCAAAGCTTCTTCATCGGTTTTTGCAGGGGCATCTTCACTCTCCTGTGTAGAAACAAGGATATGCTGAACTCTGAGCATATTTCCAGCAAATTCTCCCTTTAAATCCTCTTCGGGGATATAACATTCCTCTCCCTTTTGAGAGATTTTTTCTGTCAGGCGATTGTAAATCTCACACATCTCAAGATATGTCTGAATTGCATCGTCAGAGGTTTTTGACTCATTGATAAATTCCTTAAAGGCATCCTTTGAACCATAGCTTTGGATAATTTGTTCCTTCTGCTCTTTTACAGCTTTCCTGACATCACGATCAGCAGTTATTGAATATCTGTCCTTAGCAATAGTACAAGCTATCGCAAGCTGTTCAATCTGCGATTGTGTATTGTCTTTAATATAATCTCCTATTGTCTTATTATCATCAATCTCCATATTTATCCAGTCTTCACCATAGAACTGCTCGTACTGTGCCATCTGTCCGTAAAGAACATTGTACATAAAGTTATAATAATCCTGTGTAATTTTGTAGTCACCTATTGTTGCGACAGCAGTTTCCTTACAAGAAGTAAAAAGAGAAACGCAAAGAACGAGCGCAACTAAAATCGCAAATATCTTTTTCACTATGTTCATCCTTTCGA
Organism: Clostridia bacterium; assembly: GCA_045615265.1. Lineage (GTDB taxonomy): Bacteria > Bacillota > Clostridia > UMGS1883 > UMGS1883 > UMGS1883. The sequence goes on from JAZLEL010000119.1 coordinate 17,794, forward strand.
TATAAAAAATCATATAAATTATATACTAATCCGTATCATTTTGCAAGCACTTTAACACATTATTTACACTTTCTATTAATTTCTCGCCCTTTAGTGCTTTTTCTCTGAGAAGTATATAAGGATTATCCCCTGCACCGAAAAGTATCTTTCCTCTGTTTTTAGATGCCAGAAGAGATACCTTTTCAACAAGCTCACGGGAAAGGGACTGTATTTTAAAAATAATTCCTGCCTCAGCGTGGCTTATTTCTTTAATACCTATTGCTTCCGCCTCTGTGCGAAGCATCTGTATTTCAAGAAGAGAATAGGTTTCGTTTGGAATTTCTCCGTATCGGTCCTCAAAGCTTGCCTCAACAGCGTATCGGTCGTTTATATCCTGTATTCCTGCAATCTGCTTATATGCCTCAATACGAAGATTTGATGTAGGAATATACGTATCTGGAATAAAGGCATTGACCTCAAGGTCTATTACTGTTTCAGTTTTTTCAGGTTTCTTTGGCCTTCCCATCGCATCGTTTACGGCTTCCTCCAATATAGCGCAGTACATATAATAACCGACACTTGCCATAAATCCGTGTTGTTCAGGGCCCAATACATTTCCTGCACCTCTTATCTCAAGGTCACGCATAGCAATTCTAAAGCCCGAGCCAAACTCCGTAAACTCACGTATTGCACGCAGTCTTTTTTCCGCAACGTCATCAAGAACTTTGTTCTTTCTGTAAGTAAGATATGCATATGCAAGCCGGTTTGTTCTGCCTACCCTTCCTCTTAACTGATAAAGCTGACTAAGTCCCAATGTATCGGCGTTTTCTATTATTATAGTATTTACATTTGCAATATCAAGA
>JAZLEL010000120.1:0-2338 GCA_045615265.1 Clostridia bacterium
ATAACGCCTGTAAGACGGCGGTTCATTTCTTCAGGGAAGGGGAAGTATTTGTCATATGTTCTGAGACCTGCTTCTACATGACCAACCTTAATTTGGTTATAGTATGCTGCCAGACTTCCGGCAAAGGTTGTAGAAGTATCGCCGTGCACAAGCACAAGGTCAGGCTTTTCCTGACGGAAAACCTCCTCAAGTCCTGTGAGTGCTTTTGTTGTAATGCCCGAAAGGGTCTGACGCTCTGTCATAATGTTAAGGTCGAAATCGGGCTTGATTTTAAAAAGATTGAGAACCATATCGAGCATTTCGCGGTGCTGTGCCGTTACACATACCTTGCAATCAATGGAAGGACGTGACTGAAGCTCATAAATGAGCGGAGCCATTTTTATTGCTTCGGGTCTTGTGCCGAAAACTGTAAATACTTTAATCATAACTTCCTCCTAAAATCACTTGTGTTCTTCTTTATCCGAAAGGGCTTCAATTATTCTGGGAGTGAGCCACAGAAACAGTATGAAGCCAAGCAGTACCAATGCAAAAACCCACAGTGAAACTGCACCTGTTGCAATGAGTCCTACTGCCACTACGCACAATATAAGGCAAAGAATATATATGATGGAAACTGCCTGCTTTTGTGAGAAACCGGCATCAATAAGCCTGTGATGAAGGTGTCCCCTGTCGGGAGACATAATAGGCTGATGGTTTCTGAGTCTTCTTAAGATTGCGGAAACAGTGTCGAAAATAGGAAGCCCCAGAATAAGCATGGGAGCCGCAATACTTATTACCGCATAGCCTTTAAAAAGACCTTGTATAGAAATTGTTGACAAGACAAATCCCAGGAACAACGCACCTGTATCACCCATAAAAAGCTTTGCAGGGTTAAAATTGTAGGGGAGAAAGCCGAAACACGCACCTGCAAGTGCACTTGTTACGAATGCAACTTCACCTTCGCCAACGATTATTGCTATGCAAAGCAGTGTGAGTGCGGATATTGACGATACACCGCAGGCAAGACCGTCAAGACCGTCTAAAAGATTAGTTGCATTTGTAATCCCTATAATCCATATCAAGGTGATGGGGATTGCAAGCCAGCCCAGACCGATATAACCATACTCGGATATAAAAGACGGGACCCTTATAAAATCAATGCTCACCCCCGCAAGTACGGGGCAAAGTGCTGCAATTATCTGTACTGCAAGCTTTAGCTTTGCACTGAGAGCATATATATCGTCAAAGATTCCCAATACTACAATAATAAGACAGCCCAAAAGTATTCCCGCAAGCTCGCGATTAACATCAGCATAGATGACCGCACTTATTATAAATCCTAAAAAAATTGCAAGTCCGCCAAGTCTGGCAGTGGGCTTCTTATGCATACGGCGGCTATCCTTAGGAATATCAACCGCGCCTATTTTAAAAGCGAGCTTTTTTACAAAAGGAGTAGCTATAAATGTTATAACAAACGCCAGAATAAAAGCTATAAGAATATTATTATTCCTCATAATGGTCTACCTCTCAGATAATGAATCCAACCTTCTTTTTAACCTTGGTAATGGTACGGCGAGCAATATGGCTTGCAGCCTCCGCACCGCTTTTATATACACTTTCAAGGTAATCCTTGTTTTTCATAAGGTCGCAGTATTTTTCCTGAATAGGACGAAGATGCTCGGAAACGGCTTCGCCAACTGCAAGCTTGAAATCTCCGTAACCTTTGCCCGAAAATTCATTGGTTGCTTCTTCAATTGTTTTTCCCGTAACAGTAGCATAAATCGTAAGAAGATTGTTTACGCCGTCCTTTCCTTCACGGTAGCAAACCTCCGCCTCGGAGTCGGTAACGGCACGCTTAACCTTGCGGATAATATCCTCGGGCTTATCAAGAAGGAAAATACATCCGTTGGGGTTGGGGTCGCTCTTTGACATCTTTGCAGTGGGTGTTTGCAGGCTCATTATTTTTGCACCTGCGTTTTTAGCGGGGATATACGCATCGGGAATTACGAAAGTGTCGCTGTAAAGTGTGTTAAAGCGGTGTGCAATATCCCTTGCAAGCTCAAGATGCTGCTTCTGGTCAGCACCCACAGGAACGAGGTCAGTCTGGTAAAGCAAAATATCTGCAGCCATCAGGACAGGGTAGGTATAAAGACCCGCATTGATGTTTTCAGGATGCTTTTGCGATTTATCCTTAAACTGAGTCATTCTGTTAAGCTCACCCATCTGTGTAAAGCAGTTAAGTATCCAGCTAAGCTCTGCGTGGTGAGGCACGTGGCTTTGAATGAACATAATATTCTTCTCCGCCTCAAGTCCGCAGGCAATATACTGAGCAAGCAGGGAAAGAGTGTTCTTTCTAAGC
>JAZLEL010000121.1:0-3875 GCA_045615265.1 Clostridia bacterium
ATGCGTGAAACGGAAAAGGGAGAACTTAACCGGGGAAACTTTATTCTTCGTTCTGCACCAATCAGTGCCGGTCGTGTTGTGTGGGAAGATGATGTAACACAACTTAATGAGCTAAAGGATGAGCTCGAGGAGATAAAAGAACAGTTGGATGGCGAAAATGTTCTTCTTAAGGCAGAAGTGGACCTGAAAGAACAGCGGGCAAAGGTTGAAGAAAAGCACCGTCTTTATGACCGTATTGCCAGCGAAGTGGCATCACAGTTGACGAAAATTGCATTGCTTATTGAAACAGCAAGAAGTGATTCTGAAAAAATACGTGTATCCCTTTCAAAAATCAATGTTATAGGTTCTTATATCAAAAGACGAGGAAATCTCAGATTGCTTGGTGAGGATAACGAATATATATCAGCTAAAGAACTGGAATATTCAATGCGTGAATCGCTTGATAACCTAAAGCTTTACGAGGTTTATACATCGTTAAATTCTCAGTGCGAGGGAAATGTAAGCCTCGATAATACTATCAGCGTATATGATTTTTATGAAAAAGTAACTGAAAAGCTTTTGGAAACTATATCTGCAATGCTTGTTCATCTGTCCTGCAGGGATGGTGTTATAAAAATGCGTATGCAGATAGGTTGTACAGAAGAAATATCCGAAGATATTTTAAGCGAAATTTCCTTAAACTGCGGTGAGTTTTCCTGCAGTGTTCAGGACGAGGATATTATCATTGATGTTAATGTGCCGGACGGAGGTGATGCCGTATGATAAGCTATTGTAGCATTCCCTCTATATGTAAAGTATTTATAATGGCGTATATTTTTGCTCTTTTATGCGGTATTGTGCTTTCAATGAGTCCTGTTTTTAGTGCAAGAAAGCACAGAGGAAAAATAGCATGGGTATTTTGTGTTTTCGTAAGCAGCGCAATGCTTCTTATATATGCAGCAGATGTAAAAACAGCAAAACAAAATCTTTCAGTCAACTCTTTTGTCAGATGGTTTTGTGATTTGCCTGTTGTTTTCCCGCTTATACTTATTACACTTATGACTGTGTATGTTTTATATGTTATATTAAAGGAAAAGCACAAAAGACACAATATTGTTACGAGGTCGTCGGTAAAAGAAGGTATAGACAAGCTTGACTCGGGGTTATGCTTCGCTTATGAAAGCGGCAGAGTTATTCTTGCAAATTATATTATGAACGAGCTTTGTCATAGTATTTTAGGCAGAGACCTTCAGAATGCAAATGTATTCTGGGATGCATTAAGCTCGTGCAAAGTAAAAGAGGATGTTGTTTGCCTGCAGGCAGGTGAAAACCCGTCTTTCAGACTGCCTGACGGAAGAGTCTGGAGTTTTGCTCACAGTGTTATAGATAACATAATTCAGGTGTCGGCTGCAGATACTACATACCTGCAAAGGCTAACCGATGAACTTAAGGAGAAAAACAAGGAACTAAAGGCAATAAACGCAAGACTTGTAGCATACGGCGAAGAGGTGGATGAACTGACACGTTCGAAAGAACGCCTTGAAACAAAAATAAACATTCACAGAAGTCTTGGTCAGGCACTCCTTGTTACAAGGCATTACCTCATAGATTCCACACGAGATGAAAAAGTGCCTTTTGATATTTGGGAAAAGAATATTGCTATGCTTAGTATGGAAATTGAACAGCCGTCAGAGGAACCTTTTGAGATGTTCATTAAAGCTGCAAAAACGGCAGGTGTTGATATTGAAATAAACGGACAGCTTCCAAGTCGAGAGGAAACAAACAATCTGTTTGCACTTGCGGCGGCGGAATCCTTAGTCAATGCAGTTCGTCACGCAGATGCAAATGCTATGTATATAACCTTTACCGAAGAACACGATATGGATATGGTATCTTTTACAAACAATGGAACCCGTCCTGAAAGTGAAATTACAGAAGGCGGAGGTCTTGGTGCTCTCAGAAAGAAAACCGAACGCATTGGCGGCATTATGAAAGTCTGCCATAATCCTGAATTTGCACTTATTATTTCTATACCGAAGAAAGGAGAACCCCATGAAGCGAATAATGATTGTTGAAGATGATCCGATGGCGAGTCAGCTTTTAGAGATTTATATTAAAGAACATAAAGAATATGAGCTTGTATGCAATATCGAAAGTGCATCAATGGCAGAGGTTTATTGTTTGTCGCAGAATATTGACCTTATATTGATGGATGTGTGTACTGCTATGAACGCAAGCGGTCTTGATGCGGCAGAAAAAATCAAAAAGAATTTCCCTCATATTAAGATTGTTATTATTACCAGCCAGCCCGAATGCAGTTTTATTGACAGGGCACGTCAGGTAGGTGTGGACAGCTTTTGGTATAAAAGCTCCAAAGCGGAAGAAATCATTACTGTTATAGAAAAAACCTTTGCCGGTGAAAATATTTATCCGGACACAACGCCTACGCTTGTTTTCGGAGATGCACTCAGCGTTGACCTTTCAGACAGAGAACTCGAGGTTCTGCGTGAACTCGTTGCAGGTGAAACTGATGCGGATATTGCAGAACACTTATTTATGTCGGTCAGAACAGTTAAAAGCCACATAACAAATATGAAAAACAAAACTGGCTTTAAAAACCGCACCGAGCTTGCAGTCAGGGCAAGAGAATGCGGACTTATTATTAATGATAAACATCAGGAATAACTGAATATTAATCAGGTTACGCTATCTGTATTTTACAGGTAGCGTAATTTTTTTGTAAAAAAATGTACTTTAGTACGATGTTTCTGAAAAACTAAAATTATATAATTATATTGTAGAATTGCATGAATTGTATCTAAATACATATTTAGTTTACATATTAATTGTCCATATTCATCAGGTAAGGAGGTAATGTAATTGAAAAAGATAGTAGTGAGTGTTCAAAACAGCTTGCTTGCAGAAATGCTGACATTTAATTTGCTCGAAAGCGGAGAATTTATGCCGCAACGTTGTTTATTCGAGAAGGAGAATGAAGAATATGATAATTGCAGATTGTTGTCAGCAGATATTCTGCTAATGGAAGTTTCTTATACTCCGGAAACAACACTTGAAAATCGAATGAGAGATGTTGAAAGAGTGAGAAAAACTGTTCCGGGGTGCAAAATAGTTCTTTTGTGTGACGAGAACTCTGCACCAAATATTGCCCACGAGGTTGCCAAGGCAAAGCAGGATGGCATAATAGACGGATTCTTCTACTCGTCTGTAGGTGCAAAATATCTTATTGCGGCACTCAACGCACTTTAAATATTATAAAAATAAAATTTGGTGACAATAAAAATTTACATAGCTTAAATAAGGAGGTAAGGATTTATGGAAACTATTAACAGTTACAAATGCCCCTGCTGCGGTGCGCCGCTTGTGTTTGGCGGAAACGAGCTTCGTTGTGACTCCTGTGATAACACATTCCCGGTAGAAACAATGCAGCAAATGACCGAAGGTATGGCTGAAGCGGGTGGAGAGTCCAAATATGATTGGGAAAACTATCAACCAAGAAGCTATGAGGACACAAGTGAGATAAATCTTGCAAACTACAACTGCCCATCCTGCGGGGCACAGATTACAGGTGATGACACCTTGGGTTCAACGGTTTGTCCCTACTGCGGACAGTCAACCATTGTGAAAGGTCAGTTTGAAGGAACACTAAGACCTGACTACATAATTCCTTTTAAGGTTGACAAAAAAGCGGCTATGACAGCGTTTGAAGCAGATTTTAAAAATGCACCGTTTTTGCCCGATGAATTTAAGAGCAAAAAGAAAATCGAGGAAATGGCAGGCGTTTATGTTCCGTTTTGGATGTTCGACTGTGATTGTGATGCTTATATTACATACAATGCAGAAAGAGTTACAAGATGGAGCGATTCCAACTACAATTA
>JAZLEL010000122.1:0-28919 GCA_045615265.1 Clostridia bacterium
ATTAGTTAACTGATGCTACGACACCAGAACCTACTGTTCTACCACCCTCACGGATAGCGAAACGAAGTCCTTCTTCGATAGCGATAGGTGTGATAAGTTCAACTTCGATTGAAACGTTATCACCAGGCATACACATCTCAACACCTTCAGGAAGTGAGATTACACCTGTAACGTCAGTTGTTCTGAAATAGAACTGAGGACGATAGTTGTTGAAGAACGGAGTATGACGTCCGCCTTCTTCCTTGCTTAGTACATAAACCTCACCCTTGAACTTTGTGTGCGGCTGAATTGTACCCGGCTTTGCAAGAACCTGACCTCTTTCGATCTCGTTTCTCTGTACACCACGGAGAAGCGCACCGATGTTATCACCAGCTTCAGCATAATCAAGAAGCTTTCTGAACATTTCGATACCTGTTACAACAACCTTACGAGCCTCGTCTGTAAGACCAACGATTTCAACTTCTTCGTTAACAAGAAGTGTACCTCTTTCAACACGACCAGTAGCAACTGTACCACGACCTGTGATAGAGAATACGTCCTCGACAGGCATAAGGAAGGGAAGATCTGTGGGACGCTGAGGAGTAGGAATGTACTCATCAACCTTGTTCATAAGCTCAACGATAGGAGCATATTCAGGAGCAGAAGGATCTGTGGAAGAAGATTCAAGAACCTGAAGTGCGCTACCGCAAACGATCGGGATTTCATCTCCCGGGAATTCATATTCTGTGAGAAGGTCACGGATTTCCATTTCAACGAGTTCAAGAAGCTCGTCATCGTCAACCTGGTCTCTCTTGTTCATGAATACTACGATATAGGGAACGCCAACCTGACGGCTGAGAAGGATATGCTCACGAGTCTGAGGCATAGGACCATCAGCTGCAGATACAACGAGGATAGCACCGTCCATCTGAGCAGCACCTGTGATCATGTTCTTAACGTAGTCAGCATGTCCAGGGCAGTCAACGTGTGCGTAGTGACGAGTATCTGTTTCGTACTCAACGTGTGCAGTAGAAATCGTGATTCCTCTTGCTTTTTCTTCGGGTGCCTTGTCGATCTGATCGTAAGCTGTGAAGTCAGCCTGACCCTTCATACCAAGTACCTTTGTAATTGCTGCGGTAAGAGAAGTCTTACCATGGTCAACGTGACCGATTGTACCAATGTTTACATGGGGCTTTGTTCTTTCGAAAGTAGCCTTTGCCATTGTAATTTCCTCCTTTATTTGTTGGATTTATTTGTAATTAATTATAATATAAAACTAAATGAAAATCAACTAGTTTTTTAGAGTTTCTTATTCACCCTTATTTCTGAGGGAAATAACCTCGTCCATAATGCTCTTGGGAACTTCCTCGTAATGAGAGGGGCTCATAGAATAGCTACCGCGTCCCTGTGTGTTACTACGAAGGTCGGTAGCGTATCCGAACATTTCAGAAAGGGGAACGAATGCTCCGATCTGCTGGCTTCCGTTTCTTGCTTCCATACCCTGGATCTGACCACGGCGTGAAGAAAGGTCACCGATTACGTCACCCATATATTCTTCAGGTACGTTAACGTCTACCTGCATGATGGGTTCCTTAAGAACAGGGTCAGCTTTTCTGCAAGCTTCCTTGAATGCCATAGAACCGGCAATCTTGAACGCCATTTCAGAAGAGTCGACTTCATGGTAAGAACCATCGTAAAGAGTTACTCTTACGTCAACTACATTGTAGCCTGCAAGTACACCAGACTGCATAGCACCCTGTATACCCTGGTCAACAGCGGGGATATATTCCTTGGGAATAGCACCGCCGACAATCTTGTTAACGAATTCGTAGCCTGCACCCGGTTCAAGGGGCTCAACTGTAATCTTAACGTGACCGTACTGACCTTTACCACCGCTCTGACGAGCATACTTGTGATCCTGGTCAACGGTCTTACGGATTGTTTCACGATAGGAAACCTGAGGCTTACCAACGTTAGCCTCTACCTTAAACTCACGAAGGAGACGGTCAACGATAATTTCAAGATGGAGTTCACCCATACCTGCGATAATTGTCTGACCTGTTTCTTCGTCAGTATATGTCTTGAATGTGGGATCTTCTTCTGCAAGCTTTGCAAGAGCGATACCCATTTTTTCCTGACCTGCTTTTGTCTTAGGCTCGATTGCAACACGGATAACAGGTTCCGGGAATTCCATGGATTCAAGAATAATAGGTGCATTGTCAGCACAAAGTGTGTCACCTGTACCTGTATTCTTAAGACCTACTGCTGCAGCGATATCACCGCTGTAAACAATATCGATATCCTTACGGGAATTAGCGTGCATCTGAAGGATACGACCGAGTCTTTCCTTAGAATCTCTGGAGCTATTAAGAACATAAGAACCGGTTTCAATCTTACCGGAATAAACTCTGAAGAAGCAGAGCTTACCAACGAAGGGGTCTGTCATAACCTTGAATGCAAGGGCACTGAAAGGACCATTATCGTCTGCAGGACGTTCCTCTTCTTCCTCTGTTTTGGGGTTAATACCCTTAATAGCAGGAATATCAAGAGGAGAAGGCATATAGTCAACAACTGCGTCAAGAAGCTTCTGAACGCCCTTGTTTCTATATGAAGTACCGCAGCATACGGGAATCATTGTTACATTGATTGTAGCTGTACGGATACCCTTCTTAATTTCTTCGATTGTAAGTTCCTCGCCCTCGAGGTACTTCATCATAAGTTCTTCATCTGTTTCAGCAACATGCTCTACAAGTTCAGCTCTGTAAGCTTCAGCATCAGCAAGCATATCAGCAGGAATTTCTTCCTGACGGATATCCTTTCCGAGATCATCGTAGTAAACATATGCTTTCATTTCAACAAGGTCGATAAGACCCTTGAAAGTATCTTCCTTACCGATAGGAAGCTGAATCGGAACGGCATTACATTTAAGACGTTCCTTCATCATTTTTACAACATTATAGAAATCCGCACCGAGGATGTCCATCTTATTTACATAAGCCATTCTGGGTACGTTATACTTATCTGCCTGTCTCCAAACAGTTTCACTCTGAGGCTCAACGCCACCCTTAGCACAGAATACTGTAACAGAGCCGTCGAGTACACGAAGAGAACGCTCAACTTCTACTGTGAAGTCAACGTGTCCGGGTGTATCGATTATGTTGATTCTGTGGTTGTTCCAATGAGCTGTTGTAGCAGCGGAAGTGATGGTGATACCTCTCTCCTGCTCCTGCTCCATCCAGTCCATGGTAGCGCTACCATCATGAGTTTCACCGATCTTGTAGTTAACACCGGTGTAGAAAAGTATTCTTTCTGTTGTTGTAGTCTTTCCGGCATCGATGTGAGCCATGATACCGATATTTCTGGTTTTCTGCAGTGAATATTCTCTAGCCATAATATCCTCCTTATAAAACTAAAAAACAAATAACAGAAAGATTACCAACGATAATGAGCAAATGCCTTATTAGCTTCTGCCATCTTGTGAGTATCTTCTCTCTTCTTTACAGCGGAACCAAGGTTGTTTGTAGCATCCATGATTTCACCTGCAAGACGCTCAGCCATAGTTCTTTCATTTCTAGCTCTTGAGTAAGTTGTAAGCCAGCGAAGACCAAGAGTCTGTCTTCTTTCGGGTCGAACCTCCATGGGAACCTGATAGGTTGCACCGCCGACTCTTCTTGCCTTAACTTCAAGAACGGGCATAATGTTGTCCATAGCTTCGCGGAAAACTTCAACAGGCTCCTTGCCTGTCTTTTCCTGAATGATTTCGAAAGCACCGTACACAATTTTCTGTGCAGTACCTTTCTTACCATCAAGCATAATATTGTTGATAAGACGTGTTACCACCTTATCATTGTATACCGGATCCGGTAATACATCACGTTTGGGAATAAAACCTCTTCTTGGCACTATTCTTCCCTCCTTCATAAAATTTTGAATTCATAGGTACTCTGCGACTATCTAGCCGCCGTAAGCGCAACGACAAATATATAATAAATCCGTACGTCACACTGTTTGTGCGTTCCTCGCACGGAAAAAATTACTTCTTCGGTCTCTTTGCACCGTACTTAGATCTACTCTGGAGTCTACCGTTAACACCTGCAGTATCAAGAGTACCGCGGATGATGTGGTAACGAACACCGGGAAGATCCTTTACTCTACCGCCACGGATAAGAACAACGCTATGCTCCTGCAGGTTGTGACCTACACCGGGGATATAGCTTGTTACTTCAATACCGTTAGAAAGTCTTACTCTGGCAATCTTACGAAGAGCTGAGTTAGGCTTCTTGGGAGTCTGTGTTTTTACGTTAGTACAAACACCTCTCTTCTGCGGTGAGCTCTGATCAGTCTGAGTCTTCTTAAGGGAGTTAAGGCCCTTCTGAAGTGCGGGAGCTGTTGACTTTGCAACTGCTGTTTCCCTACCCTTTCTGACAAGCTGATTAAAGGTTGGCATGATTTCACCTCCAATAAAATTTTCTTGGCAACAGGCGTAAAACTGCACAAAAGCCCACTTTCACACCTATAGCACTATAACAATATAACAAAGCTTGGGCTACTTGTCAAGCATTTTATTGATAAAAACAAGTATATTTTTACCAAAATTCTTAATTTAAAACAAAATGAGGAGTTCCCTTGACGGAAACTCCTCTGTTTTTAAATTATTTAATACCTGATGCGTTCATATTTTCAACCATATCGGCGAGAATGTCGGAGTAGTCACTGCCGGCTGTTTCAACATCGATATCGTGATACATGGGAACGCCTGTACCTGCGGGGATAAGTTTACCGATAATAACATTTTCCTTAAGACCGATAAGCGGGTCAATCTTACCCTTGATTGCAGCATCAGTAAGAACTCTTGTTGTTTCCTGGAAGGAAGCCGCAGAAAGGAATGAATCTGTTGCAAGAGCAGCCTTGGTAATACCAAGAAGAAGTTCTTCGCCAACGGGAGGATTCTTACCCTCTGCTTTATACTGTTCAACAAGCTCACCGAACTTGATTCTGTCTTCTGTTTCACCAACAAGATAGTTACTATCGCCAGGCTCGTCTATTCTTACCTTACGCATCATCTGACGTACAATAACTTCGATATGCTTGTCGGCAATATCAACCGCCTGCTGACGGTAAACCTTCTGAACTTCTTTTACAAGATATTCCTGAACTGCACGGAGGTTCTTAATTCTTAAGATATCGTGGGGGTTGATAGAACCTGTTGTAAGCTCGTCACCAGCTTCCACCTGATCGCCGTCTGTTACCTTAAGGGTTGAACCGTAAGGAATGAGGTAGGTCTGAGCCATGCCTTCAGAATCTGCAATCATAACCTCCGTCTTGCTCTTGGTCTTGTTAACTGTAACAGTACCTGCGATATCTGATACAATTGCAAGTCCCTTGGGCTTTCTTGCCTCGAAAAGTTCTTCGACACGGGGAAGACCCTGTGTAATATCGTCTCCGGCAACACCACCGGTGTGGAATGTTCTCATTGTAAGCTGTGTACCAGGCTCACCGATTGACTGAGCTGCGATAATACCAACAGCTTCACCGATGTTAACAAGTTCGCCACGGCTTGCAAGGTTTGCACCGTAACAATGTGCACAAACGCCAACCTTTGCATGACAGTTAAGAACGCTTCTGATCTTAACTTCCTTGATACCTGCATCTACAACCTTCTGGGCCAATTCCTTGTTCATAAGGGTGTTTTCGGGGATAATAACCTCACCTGTTTCGGGATGAACAATATCGTCACAGTTTACTCTGCCGATAAGTCTTTCTTCCAAAGGCTCGATTACATCCTTACCCTCAACAATTTCGGAAACATTGATACCATCGTGTGTTTTACAGTCAACCTCACGGATGATAACATCCTGAGATACGTCAACAAGACGACGTGTAAGGTAACCAGAGTCAGCTGTTCTAAGAGCTGTATCGGCAAGACCCTTACGAGCACCATGAGTAGAAATGAAATATTCAAGGATATTAAGACCTTCACGGAAGGATGCACGAATGGGGATCTCCACTGTACGTCCCTGTGTGTTTGCCATAAGACCACGCATACCTGCAAGCTGTCTTATCTGGTTGATACTACCACGGGCACCTGATGTTGCCATCATATAGATGGGGTTGTACTTATCAAGGTTATCCATAAGAGCCTTTGTAATTCTGTCGTTAGCTCCCTGCCAGGTTTCAATAACCTTTCTGTAACGCTCTTCGTCAGTGATAAGACCCTTTCTGTAAAGCTTTGTAATCTTTTCAACTTCCTCTTCTGCCTCGGAAAGTCTTTCTGCCTTACTGCCGGGGATTTCCATATCGCTTACGCTGATTGTAATAGCACCCTTAGTTGAGAATTTGTAGCCAAGCTCCTTGATTGAGTCAAGAACTTCTGCTGTCTTTGTTGTGCCGTGTACTTTAATGCAGGCATCAACAATCTTACCGAGAGATTTCTTGTCTGCAAGGAACTGAATTTCGGGATTGAATGCATTTTCGGGATTTGTTCTGTCAACAAAGCCGAGATCCTGCGGAATAACTTCGTTAAAGATAAGTCTGCCGACTGTAACCTCAACAATCTTACTCTGCATAAGTCCGTCAATTTCCTTTTCGATACGGACCTTGATGGGAGCATGAAGTCCTACATCGCCGCAATCGTAAGCCATCATAGCTTCGTTTACGCTTGAGAAATACTTACCTTCACCGATTTCACCCTTGAAGCAACCTACACCCTCTTCGGTGTACTGAATCTGCTTCTTACCTGCGTGTTCAAGCTCAAGATTTTGAGCATAAACTGCATCGTAATACTTATAAACCTTACCTACCTCAAGCTCGCTGTCGCCCGCATCAGTAATCTTTACTTCCTTAGGCTTAACAAGTGTAAGGTAATAGCTACCGAGTACCATATCCTGTGTGGGAACGGTAACAGGTCTGCCGTCCTGAGGTTTAAGAAGGTTGTTCGCACTGAGCATAAGGAATCTTGCCTCTGCCTGTGCTTCGGGAGAAAGAGGAACGTGAACAGCCATCTGGTCACCGTCGAAGTCAGCGTTGAACGCTGTACATACAAGGGGATGAAGTCTGATTGCTCTGCCTTCTACCAAGATAGGCTCGAATGCCTGAATACCAAGTCTGTGAAGAGTTGGTGCACGGTTAAGAAGAACAGGATGCTCTTTAATTACGTTTTCAAGCACATCCCAAACCTCATTGCGGGCACGCTCAACCATTCTCTTTGCACTCTTAATGTTATGGGCACTGCCGTTTTCAACAAGTCTTTTCATTACAAAGGGCTTGAAGAGTTCAAGTGCCATTTCCTTGGGAAGACCGCACTGATAAATCTTAAGTGCGGGACCAACTACGATAACGGAACGTCCGGAGTAGTCAACACGCTTACCAAGAAGATTCTGACGGAAACGGCCCTGCTTACCCTTAAGCATATCGGAAAGAGATTTAAGGGCTCGGTTTCCGGGACCTGTAACAGGTCTGCCACGTCTGCCGTTGTCGATAAGTGCATCGACAGCTTCCTGAAGCATTCTCTTTTCGTTTCTTACAATAATATTGGGAGCACCAAGCTCAAGAAGTCTCTTGAGTCGGTTATTTCTGTTAATAACTCTTCTGTAAAGGTCGTTAAGGTCGCTTGTAGCAAATCTGCCACCGTCAAGCTGTACCATGGGACGGATTTCCGGAGGAATAACCGGAACGCAGTCAAGAATCATCCATTCAGGACGGTTGTTGCTCTTTCTGAAGGATTCAACAACTTCCAATCTCTTGGAAAGCTTAACCTTTTTCTGTCCCTGAGCTGTTTCAAGCTCTTTCTTAAGCTCTTCACTGAGTTTTTCAATATCAATCTCGGAAAGAAGTTCTTTGATGGCTTCAGCACCCATTCCTGCACGGAAACGGTCACCGTACTTTTCATAATAAGCCATATATTCCTTCTCTGTAAGAGGATCCTTTTTGTTAAGCTCTGTCTTACCCGGATCAATTACAATATACTGTGCAAAATAGAGTACCTTTTCAAGAATGTGGGGAGAAATGTCAAGGAGAAGTCCCATTCTGCTGGGAATACCCTTGAAATACCAGATATGGGAAACGGGAGCAGCAAGTTCAATGTGTCCCATTCTTTCACGGCGAACCTTTGCCTTTGTTACTTCAACGCCGCATCTGTCACAGACAATACCCTTGTATCTGATTCTCTTATACTTTCCGCAGTGACATTCCCAGTCCTTCTGCGGTCCGAATATTTTTTCACAGAAAAGACCGTCACGCTCGGGTTTTAAGGTACGGTAATTTATAGTTTCGGGCTTCTTAATCTCACCGTAGGACCACTCTCTTATCTTCTCGGGAGACGCCAAGCCAATTTGCATTGCCTCAAAAGTATTAAATTCCATAATCTACCCCTCCCTTACTCATTTTCCAGCTGGCTTTCGATTTCCATGAGTTCTTCGTCTGTGGGTTCCACATCAAAGTCCTCGTCATCAAAATCTGCCAGGGGATCAGTTTCTTCTTCATCATCACCAGAAAGTGATTCTTCTACAATGCCATAAATTTCGTCTTCGGGATTTACTTCGCTGTAACCGGGAGCCATACCGTCATTTACAGTTGTTAGAAGTTCTTCACGGTATTCATCCATATTGGGTTCATCATCATCTTCACTCTTAAGCTCAACAATTTCGCCTGCTCCGTTAAGAACATTAACGTCAAGTGCAAGAGACTGAAGTTCTTTGATAAGAACCTTGAATGATTCGGGGATACCAGGTGCGGGAACATTCTCGCCCTTAACGATTGATTCGTATGTCTTTACACGACCTACGATATCGTCAGATTTGACAGTAAGAATTTCCTGAAGAAGATATGCTGCACCATATGCTTCAAGTGCCCAAACTTCCATTTCACCGAATCTCTGACCACCAAACTGTGCTTTACCGCCAAGAGGCTGCTGAGTAACGAGTGAGTAAGGACCTGTGCTTCTTGCGTGAATCTTATCATCAACAAGATGGTGGAGTTTTAAGAAGTACATATAACCAACTGTTACAGGGTTATCGAAGGGCTGTCCTGTTCTTCCGTCATAAAGAATGGTCTTTCCGTCACGGCGGAGGCCTGCCTCTTCAAGAAGATTCATAATGTCTTTTTCGTTTGCACCGTCAAATACAGGTGTTGCAACCTTGAAGCCAAGGCTCTTAGCAGCCATACCAAGGTGAACTTCAAGTACCTGACCGATATTCATACGAGAAGGAACGCCCAGCGGGTTAAGAACGATATCAAGAGGTGTACCATCGGGAAGGAAGGGCATATCTTCTGTGGGAAGAATTCTGGAAACGACACCCTTGTTACCATGACGGCCAGCCATCTTGTCACCGACGCTGATTTTTCTCTTCTGTGCGATATAACATCTTACGATTTCATTTACTCCCGGAGGAAGTTCATCGTTATTAGCTCTTGTAAATACCTTAACATCTACGATGATACCTGCCTCACCGTGAGGTACACGGAGAGATGTATCACGAACTTCACGTGCCTTTTCACCGAAAATAGCACGGAGAAGTCTTTCTTCGGGTGTAAGCTCTGTTTCACCCTTGGGAGTAACCTTACCTACAAGGATATCTCCGGAGCGTACTTCTGCACCCACACGGATAATACCTCTTTCGTCAAGGTTTTTAAGTGCATCATCACCAACATTGGGGATGTCACGTGTAATTTCTTCAGGTCCGAGCTTTGTATCACGGGATTCAGATTCATATTCTTCAATATGAATTGAAGTATAAATGTCATCACGTACGAGCTTTTCGTTAAGAAGCACGGCATCCTCGTAGTTATAACCTTCCCATGTCATAAAGCCGATGAGCATATTTCTACCAAGTGCGATTTCACCGTTATCGGTAGCGGGACCGTCTGCAATGATAGTACCCTTTGTAACCTTTTCCCCTTCTTCAACGATGGGACGCTGGTTGATACAGGTACCCTGGTTTGAGCGGAGGAACTTGAGAAGGTGATAGTTGTGTCTTACACCGTCATTATCCTTGATTACGATTTCGTCGGCACTTACCTTATCGATAACACCGTCTTCTTTAGCAAGAACAACAACACCGGAGTCCTTAGCAGCCTTATACTCCATACCTGTACCGATAATGGGAGATTCGGGCTTAAGGAGCGGAACTGCCTGACGCTGCATGTTTGAACCCATGAGTGCTCGGTTAGCATCGTCATTTTCAAGGAAGGGAATCATTGCCGTAGCAACTGACACAACCTGTTTGGGAGAAACGTCCATATAGTCAATGTTTTCTGCAGGAACTTCAAGAATTTCCTCTCTGTAACGTGCAGAAACCTTTTTATCAAGGAAACGTCCGTTTTCGTCAATAGGCTCGTTAGCCTGTGCAACGATATACTTATCCTCGATATCAGCTGTCATATATTCAATTTCATTAGTTACGATACCCTCGCCCTTGATAACCTTACGATAGGGTGCTTCAATAAAGCCGTACTCATTGATACGTGCATATGTTGAAAGCGAGCTGATAAGACCGATGTTGGGTCCTTCAGGTGTTTCAATGGGACACATTCTGCCGTAGTGGGTATAGTGAACGTCACGAACCTGGAAACCTGCACGTTCTCTGGAAAGACCGCCAGGTCCGAGAGCTGAAAGTCTTCTCTTATGAGTAAGCTCCGCAAGGGGGTTGTTCTGGTCCATGAACTGTGAAAGCTGTGATGAACCAAAGAACTCCTTAATTGTTGCAACAACAGGACGGATGTTTATGAGAGATTGAGGAGTTACAATATCAAGCTCCTGAATGCTCATTCTTTCACGGACACCGCGTTCCATTCGGGAAATACCGATGCGGAACTGGTTCTGCAAAAGCTCACCAACACTTCTGAGTCTACGATTGCCCAGATGGTCGATATCGTCAACCTGACCTATGCCATCGCAAAGGTTGCTGCAGTAGTTAATGGAAGCGTACATATCATCAACAATGATGTGCTTGGGAACAAGCTCATCTATACGCTCCTTAGAAAGCTTCTTGATTTCATCTATATCGCCTGCTGCTTCTTCGAGAATTTCATCAAGAACATTCTTTCTTACTTTCTCGTGAGTAATATCATAAAGACTGATACCTGCATATTTTTCAGGGTCAACCATATTGTTTGAGAATACAACTACCTTTCTATCCTCAACCTGGACCAGAATACGGTTAATACCCTTGTCCTCAATAAGCTGTGCGGCAGCACTGTCAATGCGGCTACCCTCGCTTACAAGGATTTCGCCTGTTTTTTCATCTATAATATCTGCTCCTGCTATCTGACCTTCAACACGTGATGCCATAGCAAGCTTCTTATTATATTTATATCTTCCTACCTTAGCAAGGTCATATCTCTTCGCATCAAAGAACAATCCGTTTATAAGGGTTGTTGCACTGTCAAGCGTAGGAGGCTCGCCGGGGCGGAGCTTGCGGTAGATTTCAAAAAGAGCTTCTTCACGGTTCTTTGTAGTATCCTTTGCGAAAGTCGCAATAAGTCTTTCATCATCACCGAAAAGATTAAGGATTTCAGGCTCTGTTTCAAGACCCATAGCCTTGATAAGAACAGTTACAGGGAGCTTTCTTGTTCTGTCGATACGAACAGAGAATACATCGTTAGGATCGGTTTCATACTCGAGCCATGCACCGCGGTTGGGAATTACAGTTGCGTTTACAAGCTTTTTACCAACCTTGTCAAACTTCTGCTCATAATATACACCGGGAGAACGAACAAGCTGTGTAACAATAACACGCTCTGCACCATTAATAATGAAGGTGCCCTGCTCTGTCATAAGCGGGAAATCGCCCATGAAGATTTCCTGTTCCTTAATTTCACCTGTTTCCTGGTTAATAAGGCGGACCTGAACACGCAGGGGTGCTGCGTAGTTTGTATCCCTTTCCTTGCATTCCTCAATGGAATACTTAGGCTGCTCGTCAATTCTGTAATCGGTAAATTCCAATACAAGATTTCCTGCGTAGTCCGTAATGGGGCTTACATCATGGAAAACCTCGCGAAGACCTTCCTTAATGAACCACTCATAAGAGCTTTTCTGCATATCGATAAGATTTGGCATTTCCAAAACTTCATCGATTTTTGCAAAGGTCATTCTTTCATTTTTTCCTAATTTAATAGGCTTCACAAAATCACCTCTTCAAAATTTAGTAACGAACAACACTTTCCATATTCTATATCCCTGTGTAGAATGCACTCGGAATACACCGAGAATACATAAACCCAAATAAAGCTTCTGTATTCTCATCACGGGAGCGATTGTAGAATGCACCGCCGCCGCAAAATACAAAAAATTGTTGTTAAAAGCTTATTTTTTTCCATATCTTCCATATTTTAGGGGATATGAGTGCATCTTAATGCAGTATAACATAATATCACTTCTGTCAAGAGATGTCAAGCAAAAATTAAAATTTCTTTACTAAATAGCCCCGTTCGGTTGACAAATCGGGCATAATTTATTAAAATACATTATATAATGAAATAATTATGTGCTTTGCACTTTCGGAGGTATTAGATGGTAGAAACTGTCAAACAAACTGTGCACTCTTTTGCAATATGGGCTGTCGGGCTTGTGGGCCTTGGAGAGGCATTTGCAAATTACGTGTATGTACTTATTATTTCAATGCTCCCGATTATTGAGCTGAGGGGTGCTATTCCCGTAGCGTTTGCGTTGGGACTTCCCTTCGTTCCGTCTTTTTTGGTTTCCGTAATAGGAAATCTCCTCCCGGTGCCATTTATTTTGTGGCTGATTACACCATTTTGCAATTGGCTGAAAAAGACAAGATTATTTGCATGGTTTCCGGCATTTCTGGAACGCAAGGTTGACAAGAATCGTGAAAAGGTTACAAAATATGCTAACTGGGGATTATTCCTTTTTGTGGCAATCCCCCTCCCCGGAACAGGTGCCTGGACAGGGGCACTTATTGCAAGCTTCCTTGATTTTAAGTTTAAAGATGCACTTTGGGCTATTACCGGAGGCGTGCTTACTGCCGGCATTGTTATGAGCATAGTTTCTTACGGATTACTGGGATTTATATTCTAAATGGAGGAATTACAAATGATTAAAAACAGAAAGTTTTTTACATCTGAATCTGTTACTGAGGGACATCCCGATAAGGTGTGCGATAAAATTTCAGATGCAGTGCTTGACGATATTCTGGCACATGACCCTGAGGCGAGAGTTGCGTGCGAAACCTGTGCGGCAACAGGTATGGTAATGGTATTTGGTGAAATTACAACCAAACACACTTACGATATTCGCTCTATCGTAAAAAAGACAGTTGAGGAAATCGGGTATACTGACCCCACTATGGGCTTTTCTGCTGACGGCATTGCAATTCTTAATACCCTCAACAAGCAGTCTGAGGATATTGCCCTTGGTGTTAATAAATCACAGGAAGCAAAGTCAGGACAGGATACTGATAATGAAATAGGTGCAGGCGATCAGGGTATGATGTTCGGCTTTGCAACAAACGAAACTGACGAATATCTTCCCGCCCCAATTTATTACGCACAGAAAATGGCAAAGAAGCTTACCGAGGTAAGAAAAAAAGGCCTTTTCCCCTATCTCCGTCCTGATGGCAAAACTCAGGTTACTGTTGAATATGACGGAGATAAGGTAAAAAGAATTGATACAGTTGTCCTTTCTACTCAGCACACTCCCGATGTAAGTCAGGAGCAGATCAGAAAGGATATGATTGAAAATGTAATAAAGCCTGTTCTTGATGCTTCCCTTATAGATGATGATACAAAGTATTATATCAATCCAACAGGACGTTTTGTTATAGGCGGACCGCAGGGTGACAGCGGACTTACAGGCAGAAAAATTATAGTTGATACCTACGGCGGATACGCTCCTCACGGCGGTGGTGCATTCTCAGGAAAAGACCCCACGAAGGTTGACAGAAGTGCCTGCTACATGGCACGCTACATTGCCAAGAATATTGTCGCTGCTTCGCTTGCGGACAAGTGTCAGATTCAGCTTGCATATGCAATCGGTGTTGCCCGCCCTGTATCTGTTCGCATAGATACCTTCGGCACAGGAAAAGTAAGCGATGATTTACTTAGCGAGATAGTAAATAAGGAGTTTGACCTTCGTCCTTCTGCTATTATTAAAAAGCTTGACCTTCTAAGACCGATTTACTCACAAACGGCTGCATATGGTCACTTCGGCAGAAATGAGCTTGACCTTCCGTGGGAAAAGCTTGATATGGTAGATACACTTAAAAAATATATGTGATAAAAAGGCATTAACCAGTGGTTAATGCCTTCCTTAACTCTCACTATTCACCCCTCCCTTGCATATTATGTTATTGGTGATAGTGTATGTATGGTGCGATTACAGCTTTAATAATTGCACTTATGATGATAGCCTTTGTAATTTTAAAAGGTCGCAGTATCGGCGGTCAGGTACTAAGCTGCCGAAAATCGGAATTTCTTTCAGTTACAGAAAGCTTTCCCGATGACTGTATTATTCACGTGTGGATTGGCAGGAATGACTATGAACAGCAACACAGAAGTGCTGGAAGGAGAAATTTACGAAATAATATATCAGAATGAAGATAACGGCTACACAGTTTGCGATATTGAAACCAACAAATCACTTATAACCGCCTGCGGACATATGCCCTTCATTGCTCCCGGTGAGCAGGTTGTGCTTACAGGGAAATGGGTAAATCATCCGGACTACGGCGAGCAGTTTTCCGTTATCTCTCTTGAGCGAGCACTGCCCAAAAAGGTCAGTGCTGTTCTTTCTTACCTTGCATCGGGAATTATAAGCGGTGTAAGAGAATCCACGGCAAAAAAGATTGTAGAAAAGTTTGGCGAGGATTCTTTAGACATAATTGCACTGCACCCTGAAAAGCTCGCCCAGATAAAGGGGATATCCTTAAATCGTGCAAAAAAAATTTCCGAATCCTTTTTAATCCGTCAGGACGCTGCTCAAACAGTAATTTTTCTGCAGGAATACGGCGTTACACCTAATCTTGCACTTAAGGTTTATAAAATTTTCGGACAGAAGTCAATTGACCTGATAAAGGAAAACCCTTACATTTTGTGTGAAAGTGTGGAGAGAATCGGCTTTAAGACGGCTGACCGCATTGCATCGGCAATGAATATTCCTAGAAATCACCCCGGAAGAATTGCCGGCGGAATAACCCATATGCTTCTTTATGCATCGCTTTCAGGTCATACCTGTATGAAATATACTGAGCTTTGCGAGGCTACTGCATCATTTTTAGGTTGCAGCATTGATGAAATAACATCCGTTATTATGGAAATGAAGCATGACTCTAAGCTGATATTTGAAAATGAATTTGTGTATTTGCCCCTCTACTATAATATGGAGGTACTGTCTGCGACAAAGTTTTCCGAGCTTATGGCACTAAGAAGACCATACTCCAATAACATAGAGGAAGATATTTCCTTCTATTCAGAGCTAAGCTCGATAAAGCTATCCCAAATGCAGTACGAGGCTGTAAAGACAGCCCTCGGCGGCGGAGTTTTAGTCATAACAGGCGGTCCCGGAACGGGAAAAACCACTATTATGAAGGTGATAATGGAGATATTCCAACGCCACGAATATAAAATTGCACTCTGTGCCCCTACGGGAAAGGCTGCAAAAAGGCTTTCGGACTCGTGCGGTATAGAGGCAAAGACGCTCCACCGCTTATTGGAGGTAGAGGTAAGCGATATTCAGAATTTACGTTTTGCAAAAAATGAGTACAACCCCATTGATGCCGATGTAGTAATCATAGATGAAATGAGTATGGTGGATATTATCCTTTTCGGCTCGCTTTTAAAGGCACTTAAAAGAGGGACATGCCTTATTATGGCAGGTGACAGCGATCAGCTTCCCTCCGTAGGTGCGGGAAATGTACTCCGTGATATACTTTCAAGCGGTGTTATTCCGTCAGTCAGGCTGAACGAAGTATTCCGTCAGGCGGAAAAAAGCCGTATAATAACAAATGCTCACAGGATAAATATGGGAGAAATGCCGCTTGAAAATGACAGCAAGTCAGATTTCTTTTTTATGGGAAGAACTCCCGAGGCTGCTCTTGATACAATTTGCGAGCTTTGTACAGGAAGGCTCGGCAAGGCGTATGGATTTGACAGTATAAGCGATATACAGGTTCTCTCCCCTTCCAGAAAGGGGATTGTAGGAACAATAAACCTTAATAAGGTGCTTCAGGGGAAGCTTAATCCCCCGTCCTCCGATAAAAAGGAGAAAAAGTTTGGCGAGAGAATTTTTCGTGTTGGCGACAAGGTCATTCAGACACGCAATAACTACGATATGTTATGGTCACTTCCTGACGGAGGCGGCGAGGGCTTTGGAATATATAACGGAGATATTGGAACTATCCTTGATATATCACAAAAGGAAAAATCCCTCAGAATTCTTTTTGATGACAGTAAAATCGTAGAATATGATTTCTCCTCGACAGAGGATTTAGAGATAGCTTATGCACTGACAGTGCATAAGAGTCAGGGCAGCGAATGGAGTGCCGTAATTATCCCCGTATGCTCTTTTCCCCCGATGCTGATGACCAGAAACCTTCTCTACACTGCCGTAACGAGGGGCAAGCAACTTGTGATACTGGTGGGAAGCCTTGCCAGCGTTTCACAAATGGTGAAAAACAATACTCTTGCGGTACGTTACAGTCTGCTTGAAAAACGACTCAGAGAAGCTATGGCAGATTAAAGGGGTTTCTTGTAATATGTTTAATAAATTTCTTGATATACTTTTTCCGCCCAAATGTCCTTTTTGCGGCGATATATTAACACGAAAAGTTCCTGTATGCTCTGAATGTATGACAACGCTGCCGTTTATCGATGAAAATTCGTGCAGTATTTGCGGAAGACCTGCGGAGGAGTTTGCGTCTTCTCCGTGTGCCGATTGTCAAAGCCGTAAAATATATTTTCGTCATTCCTTTGTTCCACTTATTTATATGGGCAGGGCAAAGGACGCCGTTCTTGCACTTAAAAACTCACATCCCTACTATGCAAAGGCATTTGCATATCTGTTGGCGGATAAAATCCTTACCTCGGATCATTATGTAAATTTTGACTTTATAACCTTTGTACCGCAAAGCCCCCGTTCCAGACGGGAGCGTGGCTACAATCAGGCGGAGCTTATTGCAAAGGAGCTTTCAAAGCTTCTTAATATTAAGTGTGTTCCCACACTTATAAGAACTAACGACGGTGAAAAGCAGCACACACTAAGTGCTTCCCAAAGACGCGAAAATGTAAAGAAATGCTATTTTAAAACTGATCGGGTATTTGACGGAACGGTGCTTTTGGTAGATGATATCTACACCACAGGAGCAACGGCGAATTATTGTTCCCGCTTACTTTCACAAATGGGATTTAAAGAAATATATACGGCTATTGCACTGATGAGGACAGACGACTGAAAGGGGGCTGTGATATGAAAAACAAAATAATAGAATTTCTGCACGAATGCGGCATAGAAAAATGCGGCGTTACGCATTATGGCAACAAAACTGCGATTGTATGCCTTTTCCCTTATTTTTCAGGTTACGCAGACGGCAATCTTTCCCTCTATACACGTTCGTATGATTATCATTCAATTATAAAAGAGAAGCTTTCCCTCGTTTGTAATTACATTCATACACTTTCCCCCGATACCAAGTGTGAGGTTTTTGCTGATACAGGTCCTCACGTTGACCGCCTCCTTGCCTATAATGCAGGTCTTGGTTTTTACGGAAAAAACACAATGCTTATAAATGATGATTTAGGCAGTTTCTTTTTTATCGGTTATATCCTGTGCGATTTAAAAATGCAAGAAGACAAACCCCTTAACAAAACCTGCATTGGTTGTAATAAATGCATAGAAAGCTGCCCGGGCGGTGCTTTGGGAGATGATTTTAAAACAGACAGGTGTGCATCGCATATAAGCCAGAAAAAAGGCGACCTCGCAGAACACGAAATCGCCATACTTAAAAAATCAAAGCTGATATTCGGTTGTGATGTGTGCCAGAGGGTTTGCCCTCATAATAACATTACGCCAAGACCAATGAAAGAATTTACCGAGGATTTAATACATTCTCTTTCCTTTAGTGATATTGAAAATCTTTCTAACCGTGAATTTATGCAAAAATACGGAGAAAGAGCATTTTCCTGGAGAGGAAAGGGTGTTCTTTTAAGAAATGTCAATATTCTCAAGAGCTGAAAGTGCCAATGAGGAAATATATTCATATCGTTCTTTTTTATTTTTTATTTTCACACGTTCCCACTCAATGATGCCGAAATTGGCGTTCATGGGTTGGAACTTTTTATTTTCTCTGTCAGTGATATATTTTATAAGTGCACCGCTTGAGGTAGATGCAGGGAAAACTACGCTTTCCTTTCCCAGAATTTTTTTTGCGGCATTTATTCCTGCAATCATTCCCGATGAGGCTGATTCAACATAGCCCTCGACACCTGTTATCTGCCCTGCAAAAAATACTTTAGGATATTTTATAAGGCTATAATCGCTATTAAGCACAAGTGGCGAATTGATATAGGTATTACGATGCATTACGCCATAGCGTACAAATTCAGCATTCTCAAGCCCTGGTATCATAGAGAAAACTCTCTTCTGCTCCCCGAATTTGAGATTCGTCTGAAATCCTACAAGATTATACAGAGTACCCTCCGTATTGTCGCGTCTAAGCTGAAGCACTGCATAAGGCTCCCTACCTGTTTTAGGATTTGGAAGTCCTTTCGGTTTAAGAGGCCCGAAACAAAGAGTTTCTTCCCCTCTCTGTGCCATAATTTCAACAGGCATACAACCCTCAAAAACCTTGACATTTTCAACATTCTCGTGAAGGGGAGCACGCTCTGCAGTGATAAGGGCATTATAGAAAGCCTCGTACTCATCCTTTTCCATAGGGCAGTTGATATAGTCCGCAGTTCCCTTATTATACCTTGCTGCAAGGTAGGTTTTTTCCTCGTTAATGCTTTCCCTTGTCACAACGGGGGCTGCCGCATCAAAGAAGAACAGGCTATCCTGTCCTGTCAGTTTTGCTATTGACTCGGTTAATCTGCCATGTGTAAGGGGACCTGTTGCAACAATTGTGTACTTATTTGTGTCAATATCTTCCACTGTTTCATTGACAATCCTTATATTTGGATGCTCTTTTATACGCTCTGTCACAAGTGCAGCAAACCTGTCACGGTCAACTGCCAATGCCCCGCCTGCAGGAACTTTTGTTTCATCGGCACAGCTTATAACAAGGCTATCCATACGCCTCATTTCTTCCTTTAAAAGTCCGCAGGCATTGTCAAGTCCATTTCCTTTTAAGGAGTTGGAGCATACAAGCTCGCACAGATTTTCATTTGTGTGTGCAGGGGAAAATGTGGTTGGTTTCATTTCATAGAGAGCAACCTTTATTCCCCTTTGTGCTGCCTGCCATGCTGCCTCACAGCCCGCAAGACCTCCGCCGATTATTTTAAGTTCCATATCAGTTCTTTTCCTTTTTGTTTGTGTCACATTCTGGGTTAGAGCAAACCGTGACGCTTCCCTTTTTAAGATATTTTCTGGTCATTACACCGCCGCATTTAGGACACGGGGTCTTAGTCGGCTCATCCCACAAAAGAAAGTCGCAAGAGGGTGCATTTTCGCAGGAAAAATACTTTTTCCCACGCTGACTTCTTCTCTCCACGATTCTGCCACCGCACTTGGGACACTTAACGCCTGTATCTTTAAGAATAGGCTTTGCGTTACGACATTCCGGGAACCCGGGGCAAGCGAGGAATTTTCCAAATCTTCCAAGCTTTATCACCATATTTCTTCCGCACTTGTCGCAGATTTCGTCAGACACCTCGTCCTTTATTTCTATTTTTTCTATTTCCTTTTCTGCCTTTTCAAGGTCTTCCTTGAAAGGCTTATAGAATCTGTCAATTACGTCAACCCATTTTTCGCTGCCAGCCTCAATATCGTCAAGCTGTTGCTCCATATTTGCAGTAAAGTCGACATCTACGATATCTGAGAAGTTCTCCTCCATTATATCGGTCACGATTGTGCCAAGCTCTGTCGGTTTGAGCATACGCTTTTCGCGTGCTACATAATCTCTTCCCAATATTGTACTGATTGTAGGAGCATAGGTACTGGGTCTTCCGATTCCGTTCTCCTCCATCGTTTTGATAAGAGATGCTTCTGTATAGCGTGCAGGCGGTTCTGTAAAATGCTGCTCCGCCTCCACCTCGCCGGCTGCAAGGTCCATTCCTTTTTCTAATACAGGAAGTCTTTTTGATTCCTTTTCCTCATTTTCCTCGCTTCCGTCTATATATACTGCACGGTATCCTGCAAACTGAAGTGCTCTTGCACTTGCACGGAAAATTGCACCGTTTGCATCAAATTCAGCAGTTAATGTATTATACACGGCGTTTGACATCTGGCTGGCAATAAATCTCTCCCAGATAAGCTTGTATATCTTATAAAGGTCAGCACTTACTGCTGATTTGATAGTTTCAGGCTCAATTTCGGGAACTGTGGGTCTGATTGCTTCGTGTGCGTCCTGTGCATTTTTGCCCGTTTTATAGTTACGGGGGGATTTAGGCATAAATTCGTTTCCGAATTTCTCCGCAATAATTCCACGTGCCGCATTCTGTGCATCGGGAGTTATTCTGAGCGAGTCAGTACGCATATAAGTGATAAGACCGAGTGTTCCCTTTCCCGGAACGGAAACGCCTTCATAAAGCTGCTGTGCAGCAGACATCGTTCTTCTGGAAGTAAAGCCGAGCTTTCTGCTTGCCTCCTGCTGAAGTGTACTTGTTGTGAAAGGCGGCGAGGGCTGTTGTGCTTTGTCAGTATAATTTGCACTCTTTACCAAAAATTCCTGCCCCTTAATCCTTTCCTTAATTGCCTCGGCTTCCTCAAAACTCTTAAGCTCTTTCTTTTTACCGCCTATGCCGTAAAAGCGTGCAGGGATGGACTTCCTCTCGCCTTTTGCACTAAGCGGTACAGTAATTGTCCAATATTCCTTAGGCTCAAAAGCTTCAATTTCACGTTCACGGTCTACCACAATTTTTGTTGCAGCAGACTGAACACGACCTGCACTAAGGCCTTTTTTCACTTTTTTCCACAGAATGGGGCTGATTTTATAACCAACTATTCTGTCCAAAACTCTTCTCGCCTGCTGTGCGTCAACCAAATTTTCATCAATGGGACGTGCTGCCTTAAGAGATGCTGTTACAGCAGATTTTGTAACCTCGTTAAAGGTTATTCTGCACGCCTTTTTAGTGTCTATATCCAAAATATTTGCCAAGTGCCAACTGATTGCTTCTCCCTCACGGTCAGGGTCAGTTGCGAGGTATATTTTATCAGCTGCTTTTGCCGCTTTTTTAAGCTTTGACATAAGCTCGCCCTTTCCGCGAATGGTAATATACTTAGGCTCGTAATTATTCTCTGTATCTATACCGAGCTGACTTTTGGGAAGGTCTCTCATATGACCCATAGATGCAATTACAGTATAGTTCTTACCAAGATATTTGTTAATGGTCTTTGCCTTTGCCGGTGACTCAACTATTACAAGATAGTTTGCCATTAGCATTCCCCTCCTATGGTAATAACGTATTTTTTATCAAGGCCTTTTTTTATTATGCCCTTTATTTCCATCATTCCGAGCAGTGCCGTAAGGCGTGAAGGCTCGAATGAGACTTTTTCTTCAATCAAATTCTGGGTTTGTACTCCGCTAATTATTATGTTTACAATTTCTGCTTCATATTCCGAAAGCCCTTCAAGACTAAACTGTTCTTTCGGAGGTTTTTGTGTCTTTATTTCCCTCTCTGTGAAAGGAATTTGTTTTAATTCCTTTTCCCTTACAAAGAAGTCGGGGTCACGTGCAATAAGCTCATCTACCACCTCAATTGAGGAAAGAAGAGGCACTGCCCCGTCACGGATAAGTGCATTTGTTCCCGCACTCAACCCTCTGTCAATATTGCCCGGAATTGCAAAAACAGTAATCCCGAGTTCTGCTGCCTGTGCTGCTGTAATTAAAGAGCCGCTCCTTCCTCCTGCACGTACTATGACAAGTGCAGACGAGAGTGCTGCTATAATCCTGTTTCGTCTGGGGAAGTTTTTTCTGGAGGGTGCAGTTCCGAAAGGATATTCTGTAATTACTGCACCACCGTTTTCTACTATTTTCTTGAAAAGCGGTATGTTTTCCTTTGGGTAAGGTCTGTCGAGGCCTCCTCCAAGCACCGCAATTGTAGGAGCATTCGCCCTGAGCGCTCCTCTGTGCGAGGCAGCATCGATGCCTATTGCACCACCTGATACTATTCCTGCACCTGTCTGACCTATCTCCATAGCGATGTTTTCCGCCATACGTATTCCGTAGTCGTCACTATGCCGGGCGCCTACCATACCTGCGTATACAACATCTTTAAGAAGATTCGCATTTCCCCTTATATAAAGAATTGCAGGCGGTCTTGACAGATTTTTAAGCTTCTGAGGATAGAGCTGATCAATATAAGTTACTATTGTAGTACCTGTTTTTGCTGCTCTGTTAAAAATTGCTGCTGCTTTTTTATATTCCTTGCTCCCTGTGTCGATAGAAGAAATGTCAAAGAGGTCCTCACGCTCTGAAAGCTCCTCAAGCTTTTTGCGGGTATTGGGAACACTCTGCGATTTAACTGCCCAGATAAGCTGACGGTCCATTTCTTAGGTCCTTTCCTTGAAACATACATTTATTAACTTACACTAAAATTTTCCTTTTGTAAAGAGAAAACTTCCTATTTTATGAATTTTTTATATTTTGCCTGTAATGCTCATACACCATAACGGAGCCTGCAACGGCTGCATTAAGGCTCTCCGCATCACTACGCATAGGAATTTTAAGGACAACGTCACATAAGGAAAGTGTACGCTTCTCTACCCCGTTCCCCTCGTTGCCTACAATTAGAAGAGTTTTTCCCGAAAGGTCTGCCGAGTAGAAATCTACTGCATCAGAGGTAAGTGCTCCTGCTACAATCTTATATCCGTTATTTTTAAAATATTCTATAACAAAGCTACTTACTTCCCCCTGCACCACAGGGATTGAAAACATACTTGACATTGTGGCACGGACAATCTTCGGGTTATACATATCACAGCACCCTTTTGTAAGCACTACTCCGCCTGAGTCCGCTGCGTGGGCAGTTCTTATGATTGCACCTATATTCCCAGGGTCCTGAAGGGTTTCGCATAACACAACACACTTTTTTTCCATATGTAAAATGCTACCCAAAGTATCGTTTTTCATATGGCAAAGTGCAATAACTCCCTGAGGCGAAACCGTTTCGGAAATTTCCCCGAACAGCTTCTGTGCTAAGGTGTAAACATTGCATTCCGTTTTAAAATCAAGGGTTGTCCCGTCCTTCACGATAACACATTCCAATTTAACGCCTTTCTTAACCGCATCAGATACGGAGCGGACTCCCTCTATCATAAACATTGATTTTTCTTGCCTTCCCTTTGCAGTTTTAAGAAGCTTTGCAAGTTTAAAAATTTTATTTTCACGGCTTGTTATTATCACCTTTTTTACTCCTCCTCTCCCAGGAATAGATAAAAATTGTTTTGTCGTAAAAACCGTTTCCGAAATTCTTCGGAAACGGTTTTCGTCATTCATTATTAAAGGCTTTTCTTTGCAGTTTCAACGAGCTGTGCAAATGCGTTAGGATCGCTTATTGCAATCTCAGAAAGCATCTTTCTGTTGATCTCGATGTTAGCCTTCTTAAGACCGTTCATAAAACGGGAATAGTTGATGTCGTTCATCTTACAAGCTGCACTGATTCTTGTAATCCAGAGAGAACGGAAATCTCTTTTCTTAAGCTTTCTGCCAACGTATGCGTATGAAAGTGACTTCATAACTGCCTGATTAGCAACTCTGTAAAGCTTGGACTTTCCTCCTCTGTAACCTTTAGCAAGTTTTAAAATCTTTTTATGTCTTTTTCTGGTGCTGAGTGCACCCTTAACTCGAGCCATTTTTTAGTCCTCCTACTTTCTTATTTATAAGGTATAAGCTTCTTAATAACTTTTGCGTTTGTTACGTCTGCGAGAGCACCCTTTCTGAGTCTTCTCTTTCTCTTAGTGTCCTTCTTTGTGAGAATATGACTTTTGAACGCTTTCGCTCTCTTTACCTTACCTGATTTTGTAAGACTGAAACGCTTTGCAGCGGCTCTGTGTGTCTTTATTTTAGGCATAATATCTCTCCTCTCAATGTGTATATATCTAAACTTACCTATGGTAGTTTGATAATCAGTTTTTCGGCGAAATAATCATCGCCATGTTCTTCCCCTCAAGCTTTGCCTTCTTATCAACTGTGCCGAATTCTTCAGCACCCTTTGCAAAACGCTCAAGGATTTCTTCACCTATGGAAGCGTGGTGAATTTCACGTCCTCTGAAACGAACGGAAACCTTAACCTTATCACCGCTTTTGAGGAACTTACAAGCATTTTTCAGTTTTGTCTCAAAATCGTGATTGTCAATGGACGGAGAAAGGCGTACCTCTTTAATGTTTACAACCTTTTGATTCTTGCGATTCTCCTTTTCCTTTTTAGCAAGCTCAAAACGATATTTACCGTAATCCATAATTTTACATACGGGGGGATTTGCGTTGGGGGAAATCATAACCAAATCAAGATTTCTCTTATTTGCCGCCTCCATTGCGTCACCTGCAGGCATAATACCCAGCTGACTTCCGTCACTGTCGATTACTCTAACCTCTCCTGCTCTGATCTCCTCATTAATCATCATTTCCTTGCTAATGGAAAACACCTCCAAAAGAATAGTTACACCGCATAAAAAAGCGGCAGGAGAACCTACCGCTACATAATACAAGCATAACAAAAAAGTCTGTTAGTATTAACCGTACTAAGTAATCCTGCACGGTGAGAAGCGGTAACTTCTACTTCATTGCTTAAGTAGTATAACAGTTCTTCCCCTGTTTGTCAACACTTTTTTGATATTTTTTATTTTCCCTGTCTTTTAGTGCTGCTTTTTCTTTCTTACCTTATATATAACAACTATCACCAAAGCAATAATCACCGCTACGGCAACAAAAATAAGAACAATTCCAAGAGGCGAAATTGCTACTTTGTTTGCATGGCTCATCTTTATCCAACCTAAATTTCCGTCAATTTCTGCAAGCAGCCATTTGGTTTTTGAGGTTGTTACAGTTCTTATTGCCTCAAAATACTTTCCCTCGGGAATAACTGCGAGGACTGTGCTCCGGCACAATTCGTTTGCCGTAGGAAGACTCATAAAATCAGTTTCCCTGTCAGTAACGTAAAACACAGTTTTTTCATCGGGATATTTTTCAAGTGCCTCTATATATGTATCAGCCATGGGAATATCCTTTACCCATCCTGCCGCATAATCACAGAAAACATATTTATAGCCTTCTCTTTCAGCAACGACCTTTATCTTTGTTGCTTCGGGAACTAAGGCCACCTCATCATCCTGTGTGGGCAAAGCATAAAGCTTAAGACCCTTTCCTGCTGCAGTAGCAACAAAACCTTCTTTCGGGGTTTTGTACACATCTGTAATGTCAGACTGAGGTAATGTTTGTGCCAAAGTTGTAGTTCCCGGAGGAAGCCAGCCTAATCCACCGTTACTATGAACAAGGCTCCATCCGTCTAATGTGGAGCGAAGAACAAATACAGCCTCCCCGTTTTTAAGTGAAGATACCACACTGCCTCCGTCGTTTATGTTGGCTGACGGTACGCTGAGCGCATCAACATGGTCAACCCCGTCCTGAGCAGTTATTGTACACTCAACATTAACAGCACTGCCTGCATTCATCTGTGCATTTGAGAGGGATTCTGTTGTATAGCGGAGGTCTATCCATCCGTTTATCCCCGCATAGGATACATATGCATAATTTCCTTTTGTTTCTCTAACTGTAAGCTTTATACAATCAGGAATAACTGCACAAAGGTTTCTTCCGTTTTCGTTTGCCCAAAGCTCAAGTCCCTTTCCACCGTCAGAAAGCACATATACGTAATAGATGCCATACTGATTTGAGTCCGTCTGCGAAATATAAAGAGCGGTTTTGTCCATTCTTATCCATGCATACTTGCCATTCATAGACACAAGTCCCCATCCCGAGCGGGTTTCACGGGTGATTTTAAGTACAGTTCCGTCAGGAATCTGATATTTTTCGGTGCTTCCCAAAGATGCATCTTCTGAAGGAACATTGTATAAAATTGCAACCTTATCCTTTGCAGCAACTTTAACATTCTTTAAAGAATCGTTTCCTGTTGCCTCTGCCGCCTTGGCATAGTCATCTCTTGTAAAGCTGAGATTTATCCAGCCTGCTTTGTTTTCAAATTCAACAAGGCCCCATGTACGCTCTGTATCTATGATCTTAAGCTTGGAGCAGGCGGGGATTTTTGTTATTTCATAGCTTTTTTCATCGGGGGAAATATATAAAGAAAGCTCCCCGTCAACCGAAGCACTGTACACATATTCCGCAGCAAAAGCTGTCCCCGAAATAAGAAGCACGGATATAAGCATAAATATGACACAAATAAATTTTTTCATATATAATCTCCTCGGAAAGTTTTGCCTGAACATTTTACACCATTTGCACTAAAATGTCAATATAGGAAGATTCTTGCGAAAAGGCTTATTTTTCAGTTAAAATAAAAGGACCGGATACACAGCCATAGCTGCAAATCCGGTTCCCTTAATTTTTGTTATTTGTTTTCGAGATATTCATTAAGCTTAGCTACAAGCGCATCTGCATCTGCACCATGTACTGCACAAGCTTCAGCAATAGATTCTCCGCTTGCTGACGGACATCCAAGACAGTGCATACCTATTTCCAAAAAGAACGGTGCTGTACCCTTATCCATCATAAGAACATCCAGAATAATAGTGTCTTTTGTTACTTTAGCCATTAAAAACACCTCCTTAGAAATTATTATACATCATTAAAATGAAATTTACAACATATTTTTTATATCCTTGATTTTTTGGTTAAACTAAAATGAAAAAGCACCTGCAATTGCAGGTGCTTTTTGGAGCGGAAGACGAGATTCGAACTCGCGACGTTCACCTTGGCAAGGTGACGCTCTACCACTGAGCCACTCCCGCAAAATTTGTAAATACATTATATCCTTAAAATAGTGTTTTGTCAAGAGTTTTTTTAAAAATTTTCCATATTCTTAAATTGTGCACTTGACATAAAGTCTGCTATGTAGATTTGTTTAAAATGACGAATAAAAAAAGAGTATATTTTGTAGATTTTTTCACAAGGATTTGGTATAATTAATGTGATATGTTGTAACATTGCGGTATGACATCACAAAATAAAAAATCCGTTTGTCAGCTTACGGTAAAATAAACTGACAAAGAATTAGAAACAGGAGGTTTTGCACAGATGAAGCAGGCTATTGCTTTTAATGGAACCAAAGAGCAGGAAGAAAGACTTATGGCAGTTATAGAAAGCCATAAAGGCCAGGAAGGTGCTGTTATCCCTGTCCTTCACGAGGCACAGGAAATTTATGGGTATCTTCCGATTGAAGTTCAGGAAATGATTTCTGAAGGACTTGATGTACCGTTAGCTGAGATTTACGGTATTGTTACATTCTACACACAGTTCTCTATTAATCCGAAGGGTAAATATCAGATTGGTGTATGTCTTGGAACAGCATGTTATGTTAAAGGTTCAGGAGATATTCTTGAAAAGTGTAAAGAAATTTTGGGGATTGATGTTGGTGAATGTACACCAGACGGTCTTTTCTCAATAGATGCAACCCGTTGTATCGGTGCTTGCGGACTTGCACCGGTTTTGACTGTTAACGATGATGTTTACGGACGACTGGTTGTTGATGATGTTGAAGGTATCATTGCAAAATACAGAAATTAAGAGGTAAACTATATGCTGTTATCTGAAATTAAATCTGTTTTAGGCGCAAGTGTTATAAGCGGAGAAAGCGAAGAGGAGCTTAATGCAAAGGAAATTAAAATGGCGTGTGGATGTGACCTTATGAGTGATGTTCTGGCATTTGTTAAAGAGCAGTCATTGCTCCTTACAGGACTCATAAATTCTCAGGTTATAAGAACAGCTGAAATGATGGATATTGTTGCGGTTTGCTTTGTAAGAGGGAAAATGCCGACAGAGGATGTTATTGAGCTTGCAAAGGAAAAGGATATAACACTTTTGCAGACAGAATATCCTTTGTATATGGCGTGCGGAAAGCTGTATAACAAAGGCTTGGGTGCTTAAAATGATTAAAACGTATTTATTATCGGGAGAAGATTTTTCTCTTGCGGGAGAGGCATCAAGTAATTTTAAAGGGATACTTAAAAAGCTTGGAATTGATGCGATGGTTATAAGACGGGTCGCTATTGCTATGTACGAGGCGGAAATAAACACCATTGTCCACGGCAAAGGCGGAGAATGCGAAGCGGAGATTTCGGGCGGAAAAATAACTCTTGTTTTTCGGGATAACGGACCCGGAATTGAGAATGTTGATCTCGCTATGCAGGAGGGATATTCCACAGCAACCGATGAAATCAGAGAACTTGGTTTCGGTGCAGGAATGGGTCTTCCCAATATCAAAAGATACACAGATGATATGCAAATTGACACAAAACCCGGAAAGGGAACAAAGCTGACATTAACAATAAATCTGTGAGGTGATTTAATGGAATATTTTCACTCAGTTACACTGGACAGAGATAAATGTCATGGCTGCACAAATTGCATAACTCATTGCCCCACAGAGGCAATAAGAGTGCAAAATGGTAAAGCGAAGATTATAAAGGAACGCTGTATTGACTGCGGCGAGTGCGTAAGGGTTTGCCAGTCCCACGCAAAGGTAGTCGCTGCAGACAGTTTTTCAATGCTTAAAGATTTTGAGTATAATATTGCGATGCCTGCTCCGTCGTTTTACGGGCAGTTTGCAAGCGAAATAAGCATCTCTCAGGTGCTTGCGGCGTTTAGAAAAATTGGTTT
>JAZLEL010000123.1:0-21615 GCA_045615265.1 Clostridia bacterium
ATTACGGATATAGTTTTTGCGAAACTCCGAATATGCCTGCTCGAACAAAACCGCACTGGCGGAATAGTTTGCCATTTCCCCGCTGAAAAAGTCGCTCATCGCAATAATGTAAAGCTCATAAATATTGTCATAGGGAGGAGCCACTACCAGATGGCGTTCCCCGTCCTCGGGGAATTTATACTCCTTAAAGTCGGTTCGGTGCATCGTCTCTCTCATTATTTTGCCGTCTAATTCACTTAGCCAACGGCATTTTATAGAGTCGGGGATTGTGTCGGGGTGAAGCTTGAGAGTTTGCTCAATTACGGAATTTATCGTCATAATGATGCACACTCCTTCCATTCTCCCTCCACATATGTATATATCCCCTTGTTGGTTTCGGGCATTTTTACGGCAGCTGTTCCTTTATAATCAGCGTTTTCTACCTCCAAACCAGAGGGGAGTACAATAGCCGGCCTTACCCATGTTGCATCACTCTGCAATTGTGCTGTAAACGAACCATAAGAGTCTATGGCGACAACATTTTCTTTACTGTTTACAGTGCGGGTAACATAATTTGAGCCATTTCCTTCTTCCGTACGGGTCATTCTGTTTTCTTTTGTTTTAAAATATTCTATATTTTGAAAATCCGCTTCGGATAAAAGAAAGCATTGTCTGTAAAACTTTGTCCTCTCTGTTATTTGTATGCTTTTGAGGTGTTTTCGCACACTTTCGGGAAAAGCGGATTTATGAATTGATTCAAGGAGAACATCCATATCACTAAGAAGATATTGTCCTCTCTTTGTAAAATCAAAATAAAACAAAAATGAAGGGAAATATTTTCTTACCAGTGTGACAGTATTATCGCCATGATAATTTGAAGCAACAACCATATAGGGTACTTCTTTTCCATATTCCTCTATAAGCATAAGGTCCCCAGGATTGCATTCGCCGAGATTTTTTGAAGTTTCTTTTCTAATTACGCATATATCTCCCTCTGCCGCACTTTCGGGCAAATCCGATGCTATGCAGATATTGCGTACTGCCATTTCAGGAAGAGATGTTTCTGCCGCTTTCAGTGCACCTGCCAGAGTTCCTCCCGAGGCTTTTATACAATCATCTGTCAATGCCCTTGCATATTCATAGATGTCTTTACCTATACCCTTTGCATCATAAACGGAAGAGAGCATATCCCCGGAGGCATCCTTTCCGTCCCTGCCTCTGGGGATGTAAAAAGACAAGACAGGGTTTTCGGGAGATTTGGTGTCAAGCTCGACATACGCTTCCTCTGAGGAAGAGAGGGTACGGGTTTCTCCTACTGAAAAAACAGGGGTCATACCGTCCTTTCCGTTATCGCCCTTTTCGCCCTTGTCTCCCTTTAAGCCTGTATCGCCCTTGGGGCCCATCTCGCCCTTTTCACCTTTGTCGCCTTTTATGCGACCGAGATTGAAGCTAGCCATATAAAAGACCTCCTTTTATATATTTCTGGCAGCAGCCTCGGCAAAGAATTCGTCCGACTTATTATCCATAAGTCTTGCAGTCTTGACATCCTGACTCATTGACTGTGCAATTACATCGGCAAACTTCTTCTTTACCTTTACCTTTTTGCCACGTGCAATAACACAGCTTTCGCCGTTTACCGCTACGAACACATCGTCCTTATAGTCCTTGTTGTCGCGGAAAAGCTCGATTTCCACCAATGCATTTCCGTTAGTTTCTGCCTTTGCCTTCAATTCTTTATTTGTTGCCATAATTCATATACTCCTTTCAATGTTCCCCCAATCGGCTTTGCCGATTGAGGGATTGTCATTTTCTTTATCAGAAGCTGGAAGCTGTTTCGATACGAACCATATAGGGTTCAACAAGTCTTACAGCTGCCTTGGTAGCCTTCCAGCCTGCAGTAGCACGCTGATTGAGAGGATCGGCAGTACCCGCAGAGCCAAGCTGCTTGATGATATGCTGAAGGCCTCCGCCGGAAATTTCAGTTGTGCCGTAAGCGTTATCACCAATGATAAGGGTTGCATATACGTCAACGCCGTCCTTACCCTCGCCCTCGAAAATCTTTGCTTCGGAGGTTTCTACGAAACGGACGTTTTCAATCTTACCGATTTCGCCCTGATAGATACCCTCGGGGTCGGAATATGTCTTTACATTTATCCACTTCGGGTCGCTCATAAGGTCATAAGAAGTATCGGGATGGATAATACCCACATAGCTGCCGTTGATTGTTTCGGCATTCATTTTCTTAAGGTATCTTACCGCACGTCTTATTGCATCAACGGTAAGGTAGTGATTGCCCTCTTCCTTGCCGCCTACGAGTTCGCCGCGGCTTTCTACCTGACCTTCTGCAAACTGTACATTTGTACCGCCTGCAAGAACCTCTCTTGTAATGGTGTCAAGAGTTCTGCCTGCCTGACCGCCGAGAAGTTTTGTAGCCTGAACAAGGTTATTGTCGATGGCTGTAAGAAGAAGAATATCGGAAAGCTCAACAAAGCCGCCGAACTGCTTAACCTCCGCAGATACAGTCTTCATATC
This sequence comes from Clostridia bacterium, assembly GCA_045615265.1. Lineage (GTDB taxonomy): Bacteria > Bacillota > Clostridia > UMGS1883 > UMGS1883 > UMGS1883. Next base: position 2,512 of record JAZLEL010000123.1, read on the forward strand.
GAGCTTCTGTCCTTCAGGTGTGACACCCTCCATAAGAGGAGTTGTCATCTTGGGAAGGGGATCGAACTTTCTGAATTCGATTGTTTTACCGCCATTTTGGGGAATGGGGCACTTCTGACCAAACTGATCGTGAACCAGCTTGGGTTCCGCCATATCAATGAGATAGTCGGAGTAGTAGGTTCTCATTTCGCCTGAAAGCCCGCCTTCTCCTTCACTCGGGGTATGTACCCCTGTATTGGCATTTGTAATGCCTGCTGTCGTGTTGACAACATCGCCTGCAGCAAAGTGCTGCAAATTAAACTTATACATTTATTAGTCCTCCATTTTTTAATTTAAATAGTTTTTAAAGGCTTATTCTTTCGCCCTTGGCAGCTCTCTTTGCAAGCTCTGCTCTCTCTTTTCTGGAAAGCTTTGACGCATTGCCTGAGAGAAGAATGCCTGCTGCACCCTCGCTGCCGTTTTCCACGGGTCTGTTACCCTTAAGGCGGATTGAATCAACCACCTTTTTTTCTGCATTCTTTGTGTTATTTTCGAGAATTGTATCAATATTTGCAACCTCATACGCAGTTTTAACGCCTACACCAAGCTTGAGAAGTCTGGCGAATTCAGGATTCTTTATCTCCTTTTTAAAATCAAATTCGGGATAAATACTTCTGGTTTCTTCTGCCTGCTCTCTCAGCTTCTGTGCCTCACTGCGAAGCTTCATAAGCTGAAGCTCGTCCTCACGGCGTTTCTTGAGAAAGTTATTTTCCAAGGTAAGTCTTCTTAAAATTTCTTCCTTGCTTTCGATGTTTTCGGTGTTCTTTCTCATATTTTCTTCCTTCAAATCTTTCACCTCCCTGAGTCTTTTGCTGATAATTTTCTGCACCTTTTTTGAAAACTGTTCCTTATACTCGTTTTTAATCAGGGCATCAAATTCAGCATCCTTGTCCCTTGTGCTTTCGGCGGCAAAGCTCTTTTCATCGCCCGAGTGCGGAGTGCTGATTTCCGCTTTATTTTCAGCATTTATATTATCTTCTGCCTGCGCGCTTTCGGCAGAGGGGATAACCTTTTTTTCGTTCTTTTTCATTTTCTTACATCCTTTCATTTTGGGAAAGCTCTCTTATTTTTTCTTCTACGGCACGTTTTCCTTCAAAGTCCATTATTTCAAGTGCTGCCAATGCACATACAGAGTTTTCAGGATTGAAAAATCCCAGCCTGAAAAGCTCCTTTGCAAGTTCATTTTGTGCAAGCCTTGTATACGGACTCTTTTTCTGAGTCTTTACAGCAATATCAAAAACAGGTTTGCGGTAAAGATTGTCTCCGCTCTTAATTGACTTAAGATTTTTATTGCTGTAATCGGAAAAGCTGTATCCTCCGTCAACCGTTGTTATGCGGAAGCACCTTGTTTCAGTGTAAAACTGACGAATAAGTTCTATACAAAGATAGTTGATTGTTGTAAATGCACGGTATGTGGATTTGAGCATATCACGGCTTACCTTATTGCCTGCCTCCTGAAGTGCCGCAATAGCTGATGCCGCCGTTACTCCGCCTCCTGCATTACCACGGTTGAAGTCACTGTTGGAGCTTGTTTCCTTAAGCTCGTTTATCTTCATCTGCAAAATATTTGTGCAGACGTGGGGAAGCTGGCTGACACCTATGGGGCGGAGCCTTTCTTCGTTTATATCTCCCTCCACGTGAACGATAGGTTTAGACCAGTCAAGAAATTCCTGCTCGTTCACTCCCGCAGAAATTTTTGCAAAATATCTGGGTTTTGCCGCCATCAGGGCATTATCCAGAATTGCATCGTTAAGCTTGTCTATATACATCTGCGGATTTTTTGTTACTGCCACAAAGCCGAAGCCTACGGGCGTTCCCTCCTCGGGGAAAAGGCTGTCAAGAACTATGGGGTATTCTCCATGGTCATACCAGCCGCAGTCCTTGTATTCCTCCTCATTTTCCGATGCGAAAAGGACATTGTCGCCTACAAATTTGCAGTAATGAAGAACTGTCTTTCCATCAGGATTTCGGAGCTTGTAGTACCAGTCCACAACCAAAACCTTGTTTGACACATCTACCGTATCATCATATATGTACTGCTTTACATCGATTGCACTGCCTAAGTTTTTACCACGGAGAGAGGGATATTCGCTTTCTAAAATATCTTTATCCTTTAAATCTACGATGAATAGATTTCTGCTTTTCTGTATATCATTGACGCCAGGCTCCCAGAAAATATTAAGAAGGTCAATCTTCTTAATCTGAATATCTCCAAGCCCGTTTTCCGCCTCGCTGTTCCAGAAAACGCCGTAAGCACAACATCCGTGTTTCAGCTTGTACCACCAGTTATTTGAATAAATTTCCTCAAAATCGTTGTGTTCCATAATGGCAGGCAAAATCCCTGAAAGAAGCTTTGCCTCATCTTCGTCATCTCTTGCCCTCGGAAGCACGCTTGCGTCGGGAAAGGAATCCATTGCATCGGCATGTTTGCTTGTAATGGTGTTAAAAAGCCATGCACTGACGCTTTTTGTTTTGCCCTGGTCCTGTTTTTTTCCAAAGGTTTCCCAATGCCTTAGCCTCCACCACTGCTCGTCCTCGGTAATTCTTGCCTCCAAAGCTGATTTGGAATTTTTGTAATCACGCAGAATTTCTGCGGCAACGGTAATTTCCTCTTTTTCTATTCTCCGCCTTGAGGATGCGGTTTCTTTCTCTTTGAAAAAACTATTTAATTTCATTTTTCGTCCTCCACTTCGGGAAGTATTACTACTCCCGTTTCTTTTTCTTCGTTTCCGTCATTTTTTCCGCTATTCTCAGGGGGAGAACTCTCTCCCGCTATCACTCTTTTTATTTCCGAAAGAGAATCAAGTGCCTTTATGGCATTATTGAGTGCCTGCATATCCATTTTCCCGAATATGCGTTCCTCTTCGCCGCTGTCGGAGCCGTTCTTCTCTTTTACAATATAGCGGTAAAACTGGTTTTTATCTTTTATAGCTTTGTCGAGTACTCCGAGGAGCTTGTCGGCAATTTTCAATTCTTTATCTGTAGAAATTGTATTCTCCGTAAGAATCCACCTCCAATGGGTTATATATTTTTACAGGGCATTCTCTTTTGGGAGGATTTATGGGATTTGCCATCGCAATATACCTGACCTCGTCATAGATATGGTCCTCCTGCGTTGTGTCGATGTCCTCCACATCAACCTGACTGTACACAAGAGAGGGAAGCGTTCTTATAAAATGCTTGCAGGTACTGAATATATAAAGCATCGGTACTCCGTTTTCATCAAAAGCAAGCCTGTTGTGAAGCTGCATCTTGCCTGCAATACGTGTGTTATCCGCCTTTTCAAAGAACACGCCCTGTCTTTCCATCATTACCCCGACACTTTCTCCACGGCTCTCGTCAAATATTGACGGGTCGGCAATTCCGTTTATATACCTGCCCTTAAGGTTGATATCCTCTTTTTCAATCCTCTTAATCTGCCTGGCTATCTCCGCTGGCTCCCACCGTACGCCCTCATTTGGAGTGCCTGTACATCCGTAAAGCTCACGTATGCGGTAAAGCCTGCCATCGTGGTCCACTCCGTACCAGCCGACAGAAAAAGGTCGGGAATAACCAAAGTCAAAGCCACGGTAAATTTTCCACGATGAGGGGATTTTAAAAGGTGCAATCACGTGAGTATTTCTGCGTGAGGTATATCCGTCAGGATTATTCCGCCATTCTGTAAACACCTGCCCCGAAAAGCTGTCCCAGTCACCATATAGCAGTGCACGCTTCTCATTTTCGGGGAGCGATGCAAGCCTTGTTATGTATTCTGGGTCGTTTTCCATAAGGATTTTGTTGTCAAAAATACTTGACGGAACGAAAATTCTGCTTTGCCTGCGTGTTTCGCTCTTTCCGTCAGGGAAAACGATTTTTACATCCTCGTGAATGGGTGTCATGGGCGGTGCAGGGGAAATAAACCTCTCCTTTACCCAGCCATGTCCGATACCGCCCGGGTTTGCCTGTGCACGGATATAGCACCGTGTACCTGGACCGTTGGGGCGGTTTCTGGAAAACAGATAGCTATACTCGTCCCACGTAAAATGTGTCAGCTCGTCAAAGTCAATAAAGTCGTAGCGTTTACCCTGATAATTCGTTCTGTCCTTGGTATGCTGCATAGCACCAAAATATATCTTTGCCCCCGATGGAAAGCTCCAGCAATGCTTCTGGTCGTTGTACTTTGCCTCGGGGAAGGCGGGGAGATATATCTCTCTGCTTCTGTCAACCATTTCGGAAAGCTGCGGATAGGTTTTACGGAGAATTAGTCCTCGGTAATGAGGAATATGCACCTGTCTTAAGGCTTCTGCTATGGCACAGTCGCTTTTCCCACCGCCTGCGGCACCGCCGTAGAGGGCTTCGTGCTCTCTTCTCTTCATAAATTCTCTCTGCCTTGGCTGTGGTGTCCAGATTATATTCATTCTTCTGAAATCTCCAGAAGGTAATTTCCGTTGCCGTCATCTTTCGCATGAAGATGGAATTTGCCCAAGGCTTCGCTTACCTCTTTTTTTGAAAGGGTGACAGGTGCACCTGCGTTTTTCACCATAAGGATAAGATTTGCCGCTGCACAGTCAAGCAGCTCGTGCATTGCCGAGATTTCTTCTTCCTTGGCTTTTATTTCTTTCTTTAAATCCTCAATTTTTTTGTCACGGCGGGCCATTTCATTTTTTAAGTCCATTACTTTTCTTCCTTTCTGAAGTAGTAGTTTTCAAGACAATGTGCGATAGGGCACTTTCTCCAATTGTAGTTATTTGCACAATATCCCAGCACAAATTCGCTGCGTGCGTCCCCGTCAGGAAACTTCAGCGTTCCACCCTCGCAGTAAAGCTTTAGGTAATTTTCCCTTTTATAAAAAGGGCACTGCATCATCATCGGCATACTTTGTCACACTCCTTTCTCGGTCTTTGCGACTCTTGATACTTCATCGCCATATACTTACCGTAGCTCATTCCTGATTTATGAGCCTCCTCCTGAATGCTTGTCAGGTCATCATAAGGAAGAGCGGAGTAGTACTTATATGGTGCATATCCGCACTTATAGCGTGAGCGGCAAAACTCACTGCACGTTTTTCTCCTTAAGGAGAGTTCGGGAATCCTTCTTCCGCACACAATACAAAATTTGCCGTAATACCTCATAGCACATCTTTCCTTTCGTGTAAGTCGTTTTAAGTATTTCTTACGTTTTACGTAAGTCAGTATAATAGGGGGTTTGACGAATGTCAATACTTTTTACGTAAGTTTTTTAAAATTTTTCTTGCATATTACGTAAGTTAATGTTATAATAACGACAGAAGCCCTTAAAAATACTGTTTTGAAAGGACTAACACACTATGAAATTACATGAAAGAATAAAAAAATGCCGCCAAGAGTGCGGCATGACACTTATGGAGCTTGCCAACGCCCTCGGCGTAAGAGAGGCTACGGCACAGCGTTACGAAAGCGGAGAAATAAAAAATCTCAAGCAGACAACTGTGCTTGAGATGGCAAGAATATTTAGTTGCTCCCCCGCCTACCTTATGGGGTGGGAAGAAAATGGCGAAAACATGGCAAACGAGGGCAGGCTTCCCTTGCTTGGTAAAATTGCGGCAGGTCAACCTATCCTTGCAACGGAGGACTGTGAATTTTTCTCCCCTATAAATGACACACGTGCAGATTTTTGCCTGCGTGTGCGTGGCGACTCTATGATAGGTGCAGGGATTAAAGACGGTGATATCGTTTTTATCCGTAAGCAGGAATCGGTTGACGATGGGGAAATTGCTGCCGTTTTGGTTGAGGATGAGGCAACGCTTAAGAGAGTGTATATATCGGACGATGCCGTAACTCTTATTTCTGAAAACCCCAAATACAAGCCTATGGTTTATACAAAAAAGCAATGCAAAAACATACGCATCTTAGGAAAAGCCGTGGCGTGTCATACGAATTTGTAAGCAAAAGGGGATGTAAAAAAGTCCAGAACGCAAAAAGGCGATAATAATACAGAATATGGGCAGTTTATAGTCGTGAAATTGTGTTGAATTGGTTGAAAAATCTCAATTTATTCGATTTTTCTGTCTTTAAGCCTTTTTGCTACGAACAAACTTCACCTCTCGACGTACCAACGTACGCCTTCGGGTAACCCAAGCTTCGCTTGGTTCAGTTTGTCCGTTCTGAATCATTTTTTCCTATCCCCAGAAAAAAGGGGGTGTAAAAAAACTTAGTTTTTTTACACCCCCTTTTATTTCAATACACTTCTATTTTCATAACACTACCATAAAGGTTTTGTATCTTTTCGACTGTAAGGTCAGTACACCTTTTGTGCTTTGCCGCAAGCTCATCTGTGTAGTCACTGAGCATATACGCCGTATACCCTCCGCCCTCTGCGTGGGTCACTGTCGGGAGCATCTCATAGTTTTCAACAAAGGTTTTTCCGTTTTCCTTGCTGATAGTGACTGACGCCATACCGCCCAGTATTTTGTCGGCTCCGCTCTGATTTGAAAGGAAATTACCAAGGGAATAAAACACCACCGCTTTATTTCCGTTTTCTGAAATGTGCTCGCAAACAGGCTGAATCACGTGGGGGTGTCCGCCAATTATAACATCGGCACCATTCTGGCACAGAAACTCAACATCTCTTTTCTGCTCCGCCGTGGGTGTGTGTGTATATTCCGTACCAAAGTGCAAGAAAACCACTGTAATATCCGCACTTTCCTCCGCCTTTTTAATGAGAGCTGCATTTTCCTCGCCGCAATCAAGAATGTTTACCAGATATTTCTTGTCCTGAGGAAGAGTGTAACCATTTAGTCCATAGGTAAAATTAAGCATGGCGATTTTAAGCCCGTCTTTTTCCCACACGGCTATTTCCTGCTGCTTTTCATAAGATTCGTGAATACCTAAAACCGTAATATGTTCATACTGCTTCCAGAAATTCATCGTATGAAGCATCGCATTATATCCACGGTCATATGTGTGGTTTGTGGCGTGGGTTATGAGATTAAAGCCTGCCTTTTCGAGGCTTTCTCCTACTTGGCTGGGTGTGCCGAAGGCGGGGTATCCGCTGAAGGTTTGTGCCTCGTCCACAAAAATGGTTTCCTGATTGATTGCCGCAATATCCGCATCTTTTATATACGGGGATATATGTGTATACAAGCCGTCAAAATTATAGCCGTCCTCCGTCTTGCACGAATTGTAAATGGGAGAATGCATTAAGTTATCTCCTACCGCTTTAATGGTAACAGATACCTTCTCGGGCTCTTTTGGGAGCTCCTCCTTTGGTTTTGGCTGAGGAATAAAAATTACCGCAATAAGTGCCGCAATGGCACAAAACATTATTGAAAATGTTATAACGAGCTTTTTATTTTTGCTCATAAGCCTTTCTTATCCTCTCCATACTGCGTTCTTTTCCGAGTACCTGCTGGATGCACCAGATGTCGGGAGAATTTGTTCTGCCAGTGATTGCTACACGGATAACACCGCTTACATCGCCAACGTGTCCTTTGTAGCTTTCAGGATTTTTCTTATAAAGCTTAGGCTGGGGAGCATATCCAAGCTCCTCACCAAGTGTCCTTACCTTAGAAAACCAGGTCTGCTGGTCATCACTGTGGTCATAGGTTTCCATATATTTTGTAAGGATTGCACGTCTGTCTTCTTCCGATACATTTTCGGGGAAGCTGTCCTCCATCTTAAACAGTTCATCAAAGAAGAAGCTGTAAAAATCCTTAGACTGTTTCCAGTGGCTTACGTCCTTTCTGGGCTTTTCTCCGCCTCTGCCAATTGCAATCATACCAAGAGAAAATTCTTTGTCGCGTGTAAGAAGGTTATAATACTCCTCGTCACATTCCTTTGCCCAATCGGTTATATAGTTATAAACAGTTTCACTGTCAAGAGTTGCAAGGTAGTTCTTGCTGACGTCATTGAGCTTGTCTATGTCAAAAAGAGAACCGCTTATCCCCATTTTCTTAGTAGTGAAGGGGAACTCTTTTACGTCTTTATCGGGGTTGTCCATTCTCCACTGCTCGTAGTTGGAGTTAAGAACAGTCATAAGATATTCCCATACTGCACCGGGGAGATAACCCTCGCTCTTATAATAATCAAGTGAAAGCTCGGGGTCCTTACGCTTGCTGAGTTTACGCTTAACACCATTGTCAATCTTCATAAGCTGTGCGGTGTGGCAGTATATGGGTGCCTTCCATCCCATAGCCTCAAAAAGCTGAACGTGGATAGGAAGTGTCGCAAGCCATTCTTCGCCTCGTACCACGTGGGTTGTACGCATAAGGTGGTCATCAATAACGTGTGCAAAGTGGTATGTGGGGATACCGTCTGACTTTAAGATTACTACATCCTGCTCATTTTCAGGCATGGTAAGCTCGCCACGGATTCCGTCCACAACAGTAAAGGTCTTGCCCGTGTTTTCAGGGGCACGGAAGCGGATAACATAGGGGTTACCCTCTTTGATGTTCTTTTCGGCTTCCTCAACGGTAATATTTCTGTGAACTGCCCATTTTCCGTAATAGCCAAAGTTTTCCTTAAGCGTTGTCTGCTTTTCACGCATCTGGGAAAGCTCATCCTCTGTGCAGAAGCAGGGGTATGCCATACCTTTTTCAATGAGCCATTTTGCAAATGTCTGATAAATTTCGGCACGCTGTCTTTGGCGGTAAGGTCCGTAATTACCCTTTTCGCCGTCACTTGTCGCACCCTCGTCAAACTCAACGCCGAAATAACGGAGAGTATTTATAACAACATCTACCGCACCCTCAACCTCGCGCTTATTGTCGGTATCCTCTATGCGAAGATAGAACACGCCATCAGAAAGATGGGCAAGGCGTTCATCGGTGATTGCACCGAAAAGGTTTCCAAGGTGGATAAAGCCCGTGGGGCTGGGACCAAGCCTTGTAACCTTTGCCCCATCGGGGAGATTTCTCTTTGGGTAGAGGTTTTCATAGTATTCGGGAGTTTTGTCGATATCGGGAAGCAAAAGCTCCGCCATTTTTTTGTTATCCATAGTTAAATATCCTTTCTCAGTCAAAATAGCCTGTATAATTTACTGTCGGTGCGTTCTGAAGCAGGTACGCACATATATCAATGAAATAATCATCTGTCATAGATGCGATGTAATCTGTCACAATATCGTCAGGAGAATTTTCCTCCATATAATCGTTTTCCGTCTGATAATAACCCCTGCGGGTGTTCACGTAGTCGATATGGTGGCGGTGGATAAGGGACGACTTGTCCCCAAGCTGTGAGATAAGCTTTTCATAAAGCATCTCAAACATCGGGCGTAGGCATTTTCCGTATTGCTCATTCACATTTTGAGAAAGGTAAATATTCTCATAGTTATCGCTTTTCGCCTTTTTGAGTGCCTCAAAATATTCCTTATCCATTTTTATATAATCTTTTCCAAAGCTGTTTTCAACAATGTTGACAACAAAATTATTTATCATATAGGAGTTATCTGTCCCCTTGTATGAAGAAACGATGCCTGCACGCTCGGCGTCCTGCCTGTCCTTGCCGATATATGCAATAATGTCGCTGACTCTTACCACACAGCCCTCCAGTGTTGAGGGGATAAGGCTTTTAACATTATCACGGCTAAGGTAGCAACCCTCAACCTTTTTGTCAAATTCCGAAAAACCGCTAAGTTGTGACGGTCTGTACTCCTGAAGCTCCAGCTCCCCGTTATGGCAGAGTATTCCGTCTAAGGTATCAAGGCTTATATTAAGATTGAAAATTCGGTCAAGCACCCTAACGCTATGCACGTTGTGATTAAAAAACCTTCCTGTTCGGGAATGATATATTTCGTTTAACAGACTCTCTCCCGCATGGCCGAATGGGGTATGCCCCATATCATGGCCCAGAGCAATAGCCTCTATAAGGTCGAGGTCAAGCCCCAGCAGTCTTCCAATATTTCTCGCAATTCTTGAAACAAGCTGAACATGAAGTGCACGGCGTGTTATATCGTCATCCTTATAGAATGAAAACACCTGCGTTTTATCCGTATATCTGTTATAGTAGGGGTGGTGGAGTATCTTTTCAATATCACGTATATAGCAAGGTCTCCACAGTTTTGCACGGTCACGGTCCTCCACACGTCTTTTAACCTGTTTTGTGGAGAGGTTAAGCTTTTCTTCAATTTCTTTTGCTTTTTCTTCTGATAGCTTTATATAATCACTCTTTGCCAAAAAGCTCCCTCCTTTTTATCAGTATTTTTGCCAGAATGCCAGTAAGCACTCCGCAAAAAAGTCCTGTAAGGCAAAGCAGGGGCAGATAAAAAATAACCCCTTTGCCAATTACAAAATACGCACATAAAAGCTGCGCTAAATTATGAAACAATCCGCCTGCACTGCTTACTGCAATGAGCGAGAAAAGACCGCTCCTTTTAAAAAGGCACATTATTAAAAGGCTTACTACCGCTCCGCACAGACTGTATATGAAAGATGTCATACTTCCAAAAAGCATCATACATAAAAATACTTTTAAAAGGGAAACTGCCCATGCCTGTTTTTCTCCCTCGGTATAAAGCACGGTTATAACAACAATATTTGCAATTCCCACCTTTACCCCCGTGGCAATGGGAGGGAATAGACTTTCCACATATCCCAGAAGCACCGCCACAGAAATAAATGCGGCAATTTTTGTGATTTGCCTTGTATTTGTCATAATACTACATCAATCTCTTCTTCGTTCTTTTCGCCCTCTATGGTTACGCTCAGCCTGTTGGGAAGACAGACTATGCTTTGTCCGCCTTTGCTGATTTTATCTTTTTTACAAAGTCCGCCCGAGCAATCGGCATGGGCTATAAAAACCTCGCCGTTTTTAATTACAACGGTGTTTTTTCCAAACTCCGTTTCAACCTTAAATTCACAGTTTTGGAAAAGGGGGAGTTCTTTATAAAGTTCTCCATTGACTGTTACTGTGACAGTACCGCCTGCGGGCCTGGGAATAAGCCACAATATGAGGAGAACAACTGAAGTGGCAATTAATAAAATATCGCCTTTTTTCACTGCATACCCCTCCCATTATACATACTTATTCCATAATATATTATTGTATAGCTTTTAAAGCGATTTGTAAAGTAGTTTGAAAGAAAAAATACGCCCTGTATTTAAACAGAGCGTATTTCTCCAATGAGTCTTCCGTCTTTTCTTTCCGTTATTTTTACTTTTCTGATTTTACCTGTCATTTCCTCTGTGCCTTTTACATAAATGCGGAGATAATTTTTGGAAAGCCCCTCGGCATATTCCCCATCACACTGTTCAAAAAGAACGTCCGTTTCCGTACCGATAAAGAGGTTTTCTTCATCCTGGGCAATCTTCTCCGTCAGTTTTATAAGTATTCCTGCACGTTCTTCCCTGACAGAATGCGGAATCTGCGGCATAACCGCTGCCACTGTACCGCTTCTTTCTGAATAGGGGAATACGTGAACCTTTAAAAAGCGGGCCTTTTTCACAAACTCCAAAGTTTCCTCAAATTCTTTTTCGCTCTCCTCAGGAAAACCGCATATAATATCTGTGGTGATGCCGCTGTCGGGCATCTTTTTTCTTATTCTTTCAAGAGTATCAAGATATTCCTCGGCAGTATATTTTCTGTTCATTCTCTTAAGCACACTGCTGCTTCCGCTTTGCAAGGATATATGAAAATGACGGCATATCTTCTTTTCCGATGCTGCAAATTCTATAAATTCATCATCGAATATATTAGGTGATATACTGCTTAATCTTACACGTTCTATACCCTCTACACCGCAAACTGCTTTTATAACATTTTTAAGGGTATTTCCGTCTTTTAAGTCTTTTCCGTAAGAGGCAACGCTGATTCCTGTCAGAACCACCTCACAAAAGCCAAGGCTTGAAAGTCTCTCTGCCTCATGCACAATATTTTCTATATTACGGCTCCTTACGGGGCCACGGGCGTAAGGGACAATGCAGTAGGAGCAGAAATTGTCACAGCCGTCCTGAATTTTTATATACGCACGTGTACGCTCCGTCTTTCCCTCACACTCAAGCTCCTCGTAAAGACGCTCCTTCATAATATCTGTCAAAAGCTCATAGTTTTCTCCGCGAAGCTTTGCCTCCACAATTTCGCAGATGCGGCTTCGGTTTGCCGTTCCCAGAACGACATCTATTTCGCTCATTTTCTTAAGCTCGTCAGCCTTTGTCTGTGCGTAGCAGCCTGTAACGGCAATAACTGCATCGGGATTTTGTTTCCTTGCACGGCGGATAATCTGTCTGCTTTTACGCTCGCCGATATTTGTGATGGCACAGGTGTTTATAACGTATGCATCACACACGTCAGCAAACGATGCTATTTCCCATCCGCTTTCACGGAATTTTTTTGAATAGCAGTCAATCTCATACTGATTTACTTTGCAGCCCAATGCATAAAAAGCGACTTTCATTAAATCATTCCTCTGTTTTTCATTTCGTTTGTTTTCAAAATGGCAATACAGGTTTTTGCATCTATGATTTCTCCCGATAAAACCTTCTCAACAAGGGTGGAGAGGGGTACACGCTCTATTTCCATAAACTCGTCATCGTCACGGTTAAGTTCTCCCTCATACAAGTCCATTGCAAGGTACATATGCACAACCTCGTCACAAAATCCCGGTGTTGGGTACATCTTTCCGAGAGAAATGTATTTGTGTGCACGTAGTCCCGTTTCCTCCTCCAGCTCACGCTTGCCGCATTCTAAGGGGTCCTCCCCCTTATGAAGCTTGCCCGCAGGAAGTTCAAAGGTATTAGTGTCAAATGGGCGGCGGTACTGCCACTCCATAATCACTGTACCGTCATCAAAAAGCGGAAGAACGCAAACCCCGCCGGGATGCTCCACCAGTTCACGTGTTGCTTCACTTCCTGATGGGGTGGTTACTGTATCAATACGTAGATTTATCACTTCTCCACGGAATATATAATCCTTTTTTACTGTCTTTTCACTAAGGTCCATTATTTTGCCTCCAACTTTATAAGCGTTTCCAGTTTCGGTGTGATTTTCAGCATTTTCTTAAGTTCGAAGTATTCACGGGTTGCTTTTTCACTGTTCTTTCCGTCCTTGAATGCCTTTATAAGAAGGTTCTTGGGCGTTTCAACAGGAGAAATATATTCCTGTGCCGTGACGGAATATCCCGATGCCTCAAGAAGCAGACACCTTATTGAATCCGTCAGCAAATCCGCCTGACGAGCCTTGAATATGCCGTGTTTTAAAAGGGGTGCAAACGGCTCATATGTATACTGCGAAAGAAGCTCCTTATGACAGCATGGAACGGCAAAAATCGCTTTTGCACCTGCATTAATCGCCGCACCGATTGCCATATCGGTTGCCGTGTCGCAGGCATGCAGACTTATCACTACGTCAGGCTTTCTTTCGGGGGTGTATGTGGTAAGGTCCGCCTTAACAAATGTCATATTAGTATACCCCAGATTTTTTGCACTTTTCCTTGATGCTTCTATAACCACATCGGAATAGTCAACACCTGTTACGTGACAATCCTTTTTAAGAACGTCTTTAAGGTAATAGTTAAGTGCAAAGGAAAGATAGCTTTTTCCGCAGGCACAGTCGAGCACCTCAACCTTGCCGTCAAGCTTTTTAAGGTAATCAGAGATAAGCTCTACAAAATGGTCAATCTGATTATATTTTCGTATCATGTCATTTTTTATTTTGCCGTTTTGTCCCATGATGCCGATTTCCTTTAAAAGGGAATTTGCCTTAGGCGGTGCGATGAGATATTCCCTTTCACCCACTGTTGCGGTAATATTTTTCGGGGCAGGGGCTATATCGTCATAACGGAGGGTGACGTTTCTGTCATCGGCATTGATTATGGCATCAGTGCCCCTCTCCTTATATATAATCTGCACCCCGTCATAGTCTTTGACAATAGCTTCAATCATATTCCACGAAAAAGGCTGTTTTCTGCCTGAAAAGCTGAGCACCAATCCCTCTCCCTCTCTTTTTACAGAGGCGGGGAATTGTTTCGTGCCTGATTTAAAGCTTATATTCATTTCAATAAAATATTCCCCATTCCCGTAGCGGGATTTAAGCATTGTAAGATAAAAACCAAGTTTATTTATCGAGTTAGATTTCATAGCAAATCACCTCAATAGATTTTAACATAAAATGCCTTTTATTTCAATTATTTTTTGTATTTTTGAAAAAACAGTAGATTTTTTCGTCAAAACAGAGTATAATGGTAAAATAACGAAAAAAGAAAGGGTGATCATTATGAAAAACAAAATCTTATCGTTGCTTGAGTCGGACAGCCGTCTGAATCCGTCAAAAATCGCAGTTATGCTTGGTATGGAAGAGGGTGCAGTTAAGGCCGCCATCAAGGAGCTTGAAGATGAGAATGTCATCCTCGGCTATAATACGCTTATTAACTGGGAGCTTGCAGGCCGTGAAACCACAAGGGCAAATATTGAAATTAAGCTGACTCCCCAGCGTGGCGGCGGCTTTGACACAGTTGCAGAGCGTATTTATAAATTCCCTCAGGTTAAGTCCGTTACACTGATGTCAGGCTCATACGACCTTCTTGTAACTGTTGAGGGGAAGAGTCTTAAAGATGTTGCTATGTTTGTTTCGGAAAGACTGGCTCCTATGGAGAGCGTTGTTTCCACTGCAACACATTTTGAGCTTAAGACCTACAAAAAGGACGGTGTTCTTTTCACTGAAAAAGAAGAGGACCGCCGGGAGGTTATCAGTATATGATGGATTACTCTAAACTTATATCTCCAGGTATCAGCTCTCTTTCTCCCAGCGGAATACGAAAGTTTTTCGATATCGCTGCGGAAATGAAGGATGCAATTTCCCTCGGCGTAGGCGAGCCCGACTTTGTAACACCCTGGGCAGTCAGGGAGGCAGGTATATATTCCCTTGAAAAAGGGCGTACGCATTATAGTGCAAACAGCGGTCTTATAGAGCTTCGCAACGAAATTTGTACATATCTTGCACGAAAATATAACCTGCACTATGAGCCTAAGACCGAAACGCTTGTAACTGTCGGCGGAAGTGAGGCTATTGACCTTCTTATCCGTGCAATTGTGTCGCCCGGAGATGAGGTGCTTATCCCCGAGCCGTGCTTTGTATGCTATAAGCCCTGTACGCTTATGGCCGGCGGTACCCCCGTTACAATCCAGACCGAGGAAAAGGATAATTTCAAGCTTACTCCTGAAAAGCTTTTGGAAAAAATCACTCCTAAGTCAAAGCTTTTGATACTTCCTTTCCCCAACAATCCCACGGGTGCTGTAATGACCAGAGAGGATTTGGAGAAAATTGCAAAAATCGTAGAGGAGCATAATCTTTTTGTTTTGTCTGATGAAATATATGCCGAGCTTACCTATACAGGCGAGCCGCACGTATCCTTTGCGTCAATCCCAGGTATGTGGGAACGCACCGTAACGGTAAACGGTTTTAGTAAGGCTTTTGCAATGACAGGTTGGAGACTTGGCTATGCCTGCGGTCCTGCTCCTGTGATAAGCCAGATGACCAAAATTCACCAGTACGCAATTATGTGTGCTCCTACAACTAGCCAGTTTGCAGCTATTGAGGCTCTTAAAAGCTGTGACGAGGATGTTGAATATATGTGTACTGAATACGACCATCGCCGCAGAGTTATGGTAAACGGGTTCAGAGAAATGGGACTTAGCTGTTTTGAGCCTTTGGGTGCATTCTATGTATTCCCCAACATCAGCTCAACAGGACTTTCAAGCAACGACTTTGCAACAAAGCTTCTTTATGAAAAGAAAGTTGCAGTTGTTCCTGGAACTGCCTTTGGCGAAAGCGGTGAAGGCTTTATCCGCTGCAGCTATGCTTACAGTATTAAGAATATCGAAAAGGCGTTGGAAAGAATTGCAGAATTCGTAGCAGAGTATAAAACGGGAATGTAAAAAGCCAGCACCGACCATTTATTGGCGTGAAATTCATAATCAAATAATGAAAGTTCTTTGCTAATTATAAGTTTCGGTAGGAATCCGTATTTTTACGGATTCCTATTTTTTATGCCAATAAACTACGAACAAACTTCGCCTCTCGACGTACCCTCGTACGGCGTCGGGTAACCCACGGCAAGCCGTGGCTCAGTTTGCCCGTTCTGCACTACTTTTTCCCATCCCTACAAACAACGCAGCTGAAATTCTGTTGAATTCCAGCTGCGTTAATTTGGCTTTTATTTAATTACTTTAGCTTCCATATAGAATCTTTTTTCATTCGCCTCTCCCATCGAGAAAGTCTTTCTTGGAAGTGCTCCGTCTTTTATTACGGTTTCAAAAAGGCTGCTTTTTTCAGGCTTTGGAAGAAGAAATCCTACTGAGCCTTCCTTGCAAGAAAGCGACTTCACAACGTCCTCTCCGTGGATATAGTCCACCTCAAAAGAAAGTGTGTCAAGATATTTTTGCAGTGTTCCTACTGCAAGAGGGCTGGTTGCATTATTCATATAAAGTTTTTCTTCCTTTTCGCCCTTAACTATAACAATTTCCTGACCGCCCTTATTTTCTTTGGAGCAGCCGAGAGCTTTTGTAAGCTCCGTGATGAAGTTTTGCTCGTTATCAATACCGAATACCACTCTGTGAATAGGCTCAAACTCAAGCACATCATCATGAATATTTTCAATTTCAACAAGACAGAAGCGTGCAGGGTGAGTTTCCCTTTCGCTTTCGGTGAGGGTAGGCTTAAGATTTTCCCAGCAGGTCTTTGCCGTAGCCAGAGAATGGTTTCCGTCACCTACTGCAAATACAAGACCATCGGGAGCATTTTCCGCAAATTTGTCCAGATTTTCCATAAACTTGTCAGCGTTTGCCACAATCCATCCTGCGAGATGTCCGCCGTCTGCCATAAGTTCAAAATCGTAAAGCTTTTCGCCCTTTTCAGCTCTTTCAACAAGAGTTTTTTCCTTATCGTCAACAAGGAGCATTACGTGAGGAAGCTCAAGCGGAGCATTTTCACGGATTTTAACTCTTGGGGGGATTCTTTCAAGCACTGTTCCCTCCGTTGCACGGATAGGGCATTTTACTCCCTTGTGGAAATCGTACGCCTCAAGGTCGACACTTCCTACAATACCTTTACGCACTCTTCCGCCCGAAAGAGTTCTTTCAACATAGATAAGGCAATTTTTATATGTTTCAAAAATTCCTCTGTCGCAGTATTCCTTCATTGTTTTATTGATTTTTTCAATTCTGCCGTCACCCTGAGATAAAAACGCCTCAGGATAAACAAGGTTCAGGGTGCTGGGAGAGTTCCCAACAACTTCCTCTGCTTTTTCCCAGTATTCAGGCTGAGAGGTGTACTGGTCGCAGGCAACAACGCTCCACTTTGTAAGGTCTGCGTTTTTCGGTAACATAACGTCTGCTTTATTAAAAATTGCCATATTTAATCTCTCCATTTCTATATGTTCTTCTCTGTCGGAGCATATTGAAACAATATATTCTCCTAAAGTAAATGTTTTAGTGTATTTTTTCTTAGAATTTGTCTGGGGACAGTTTGCAAGCTTTTCTCCAAAGAATTTTACCCTGCTTTCAAACCTGGTCCACTGCTCAAAAAACTCTTTATCTGAAATCTTCTCCCCATCTTTTTTTATGTATCGGGAGAGGATTTTTTCTTTATTTTTCATCGGGCGAATCTTTTCTGCATCTGCCCCGACATTATTATCGCTTACGGCACAAATCGTAAGTCCATCTGTATGAGAAAGCGAAAAAAATATGTTGTCATTTACATAGGGTTTTCCGTTTTCCGTACGTTTTATATCAAAATCACTTTTGCCCGAAAATTTTAAAAGTGCTTTCTTTATAAAAGCCTCGCTTTTCGGGTTAGGAAAAGAATAATATAGCTTTATCATTCCATTTCACCCAGCTCATAAAGCACTGCTGCACTTACCGCAATGGGTGCAGTTTCCGTGCGGAGAATACGCTTTCCCAAAGTTACGCTTACAATACCGCTTTCCTTTGCAAGAAGGATTTCCTCTTTATCAAAGCCGCCCTCAGGGCCAATCATAATTGAAACCGTTTCAGGAGTTTTTCCCGAAAGTGCTTTTTTAAGGGAAACTTCCCTTTCTTCCTCGTAGGGGATAATTGCAAGGTCGTCTGCCGCTGCCATTTTTACGGCATCCTTAAAGCTCATACAATCGCAAACCTCGGGAACAATTCCTCGCTTACTCTGTTTTGCAGCCTCTTTTGCAATTTTACGCAAACGCTCAAGCTTTGAACTTTTGTCGAGCTTTGCCACGGCGCGAACTGTGTCTACGGGGACAATTCGGCAAGCACCTATCTCCGTTAATTTCTGCACAATTGTTTCAAGCTTGGGATTTTTCGGAACTCCCTGAAAAACGGTAATCCTTACCACAGGCTCTGTTTCCGCCCTGCGGGTTGATAGAATATCTGCCGTAACCTTATCCTGCGAGAAATCAGACAGTACTGCCTCGTAAAACGTACCCTCGCCGTCACAAAGGGTTACCTCATCACCTTTTTTCATGCGGAGAACACGGCTAATATGCTGTGCTTCCTCCCCCGTAATGATAGCATTGTTTTCAGTTATATCACTTTTATCTATGTAGAAATTAGCCATAATAATCTCCTACTTTGAAATTATGCAGTACCAATCGTTTTCCTTTTTAATATCCTCGATAGAGAAACCATTTTCCTCTATTGCCTTTTTTACCTCGTCAATACGCATTTCGATTATACCGCTGGCAATGAATGTCCCACCGTCTTTAAGATAACGCTTTACATCACTTGCAAGGGGGATAATTACATCTGCCACGATATTTGCAACTACGATATCGTACGGACCGCTTTTTTCAGTGCTGCTCTTAAATTCCTCATCAATAAGGATATTTCCGTCTAAAACGGTGTATACGTCTTTTCCAATGCCGTTGAGTGTTGCATTGCTGTACGCAATTTTCTTGCAGTTGGGGTCGATGTCAACGGCTCTTGCCTCGCCTGCACCAAGCATAAGCGAGATGATGGAAAGAATACCGCTTCCGCAGCCAAGGTCAAGCACCTTGTCACCCTTTTTTACAAGTGTGTCAAGTGACTCAACGCAAAGGCGTGTCGTTTCATGCTGGCCGCTGCCGAAAGTCATTCCAAGTCGGATCGTAGCCATGTCGTTCTGTGAGCCAAGGAGTTGAACAACTTGCTTG
>JAZLEL010000124.1:0-5618 GCA_045615265.1 Clostridia bacterium
ATGGGTTTTGTTTCGGTTTCCGATGAGTATTTAGAAGAGGGAATCCCCCATGTTACTATGGAAATGACAGTGTAGTATATAGAATAAGGACTGTGACAACTTGTCACAGTCCTTATTCTATATAACAAATGCCATTATATACGCCGTTATAACTGCTGTTGCAAATGTGTAAAGGGTCATACCTATGAAAAATTTGTAACCCGTCTTATTTTTAACTTTTTCTTTTTCGTGTGATGCATTAAGGGATTTTACGTAATTGTCAACAATTTTTTGTGCCTCGCTTAAGGCGTCACTTTCACTGACATTTACTTCATCACGCAGTATGAAAATAGCCTGCTCAATTTTAGGAGAATTAAGCTTGCTTAAAACAACTATCTTACGTGTGTTGTTATTCATATAAAATCAGCTCCGTTATAAAATTTCCTTTATCTGGATTATTGACATACTTGCGTGATGTTATACAGTAACTATAAATTTTTTATCAGCCAATATACGAGGCAAGAACAGTCAGATCGTCATTTGGCTTTGAATTTGAAATTTCCTTTGCGTGTGACAATATCATTTGGGCAAGTGCTTCAGGCTCTGTTCCGTCATATTCGTTAATCATTTCTTCTATCCACGCTTTGCGTCCTGTTTCTGATGCAATAACTCCGTCAGATACCATAACAACCATACTTCCGCGCTCGGAATCAACAGAAAATACTTCTGTGTCGCCATTTGCGAAGGAACCCAAAGGAAGAGTCGGGGAGGATATAGCCTTAACGGTATCTTTTGTTTTGGTATAACTACCTGCAGCACCGCATTTATAAATATGTGATGAGCCATCATCAAGATTTATAAGACATAAATCAATGGCAGCAATACTGCCCGAAAATGTCCATAGCAGCATTGAATTTATTATATTGATAGCAGTTTGTGCCTCCATACCAAGAGAAATCAGCTCAAGCAGAAGCTTTGATGCGGTGCGGCTTTCCTCACTCGCAATTTCGCCGCTGCCCATTCCGTCACACAGTATCATAGCATATGTATGTCGGTCAAGGAGAGCATACAGGGCATGGTCGCCACTGACCTTTTTCTTTGCTTTAACAGCACTGGCTACGGCAGTTGTAATGGAAAAATCAGGCTTGACAACGTAATTAAAACTGCAATCCCCGCAGTTTCTGATTCCCGTACGTACAAAGGGCATTCCAAATACATCTTCGAGGATACTGCAAACCGCTCTTTCGCATCTTCCAAAGCCACCGCAGCTTTCAAGTTTGATTTTAACCTGTGTGTCCTGCTTTTTACCACTCACAAAAATATTGCTTGATAAAATGCCTTCCTTTTTAAGACGAGAACGAACGGTGTCGCTGGCTACACTGTCACATTCACTGTCTTGTAACAGTGCATCTGCACCAAGTCCCAAAACATCTGCAATCCCTGAAAATGTACTGTAAGCAGTGGTGCGGAATTCATTCATTTTTTCAGTCCAGATACAATCGTTTTTATATATATCGAACATTCTTGCAAATTCGTCTACAAATTGCTCGCCGCGAAGACAGTGAGGGGGTGCATTTTCAGGCAGCACCGCCTTTTTGTTATGTAACATATCGCACAGAGAATCCATTGCTTCCTTTGTGGCTTTTGCATCACGTCCCCAGCAATATTTGCGAAGACCGCAGCTTCCGCAGGTGTTACGGGCGGTTCTCCGATAGAGGAGCATTGTGTTGTGGTCACTGTCATTTCTAAGCTCATATATGCGGCGAAAACTCTCCTCGCATTTTTGTACCGTAGATTGTGCGCCCTTGAGCCTGCTCGCAGCAAGCTCAAAGGCAGGCGGAGAATAGGAGGAGAAGCGGCTTAATTCACTAAATGCCTTTTGAGGCATACAATAAAGTATAATAGCAGCTATCGCTGTGTCTGATATATTTATAAGTACTTCTGTTGAACCGTTTGATAATATGGTAACGATTGCATTTGCCATTATAAAGGACACGCAGGCAGACCATCTTCCGTATTTAGAAAAATACCCTGCACATAGTCCGCAGAGGGCAAAAGATGCTGCGCACGCATCTATTCTTCCTTTACTTAGACAACTGACCATTCCCATTATTATTCCGGCAGCAGCACCCTGAAGACTTCCGAATCGTACCGCAAAAAGAAGTACACAAAGAACACATAAAACTCCTGTTACAGAGAAAACACCTGCTATGCCGGCATTACCAAGACCGCATAAAACACCACCCATAAGCAAGGCAAGTGAAATTGTTTCCTCAGCCGTAAGAGTGCGGCGGAAACTAAGATTTGTTATAAGATCCAGTGCTATGGAAAATGACATGGTACATAGCCATACGGTAGCACTTTCAACAATCAAAACCATACTGTCGTATATGAGGGGATAACCACCCAGTGTTATATCTGCAAATAGCAAAAACAGTCCTGAACACAAAATACACATAGATGCTGTAACGGCACGGATTCGTGGAGTCTTAAATTTACCAGGAAGAAATCTTTCTTCCAAAAGGGAAAAAAGAATAATAGAAATTATGTATTTGCCAATTGTCAAAAGTCCCTTTCCTGAAAAGAAAAGTCCCATAATTGCGGCGGTGGCAGAAGCGTAGGTTCCCCCGAATCCAAAGTTAGCTACAAAAAATGCAAATCCGAGGGGCGATGCACCGCCGATAAACTGTGTGCGTGAAAGCAAAAATGCACACAAGCATTTCAGTGCCAGCGATGACAATACATATTTTTTAACTTTTTGGGCAGCTTGTCCATTAAAAAAACTGCGTTTTTTTCCGCTTCGCTTCTTTAGCGGCTTCAGAGTGGTGCTACTCATTTGTGAATCATCCTTTCATACTCATTCAGCCGTATTGTATCACTTATATGATGGGAGTTTTTGTCAAATGGTGCATAAAGAAAAATAACTTTTCGTCATATAAAAACACTATTCTTAAATAAATCAAAAAAAGACTCAAAATATCTATAAATCGGCTTGACTTTAAAGCTAAGGATAGTATAATGAATGTGTGGCAGATGGTGCCGCAAAGCTTGGAAAGAGGTTTTCAGTATGAAAAAGCATACCGTTGATATGACCAGAGGCAGTATTGTAAGGCATATTATCGCTTTTGCAATTCCGATTATGATTTCGGGAATTTTGCAAAACCTTTACAATGCAGCAGATATGATTGTTGTTGGAAAGTTTGCAGGAAGGACTTCCCTTGCTGCAGTAGGATCTACATCCTCAGCAATAAATCTGATGCTTAATATATTTATAGGTCTGTCATCAGCTACAAATGTCATTGTTGCAAGAAAATTTGGTGCAGGCAATAAAGAAGGCGTTTCAAAGGCTGTACATACGGCAATAGCTGTATGCGTTGCAGGGGCTATTGCCCTTGGTATTGCAGGGGTGTTTCTTTCAAGACAGATACTTCTCTGGATGGGTTCTCCAAGTGATGTTATAGATCTCTCAACCCTTTATATGCGAATATATTTCTTAGGTGTACCTGCTACTCTTTTATATAATTTTGGCAGTGCAATATTGCGTGCAGTCGGTGATGCCAAGCGTCCCACGTATTTTCTGACAGGTGCAGGAATTATTAATGTTTCTTTAAATCTTGTCTTTGTTATTGCGTTTAAAATGGGTGTTGCAGGTGTTGCGCTCGCAACAATTATTGCACAGGCAGTTTCGGCAACACTTGTGCTTTATTGCCTTGTAAAGACAGATGATGTCTATAAGCTCAGTTTAAAAAAGATAAGAGCACACGGGGCAGAGCTTAAGGAAATGATTTTACTGGGTATTCCTGCAAGTATACAGGGATCGGTATTTTCATTATCGAATATCATTATACAGTCGTCTATAAACGCCTGCGGTTCAGATGCTATGGCTGGTAATTCTGCTGCGAGCAGTATTGGGGGCATTGTGTATATAGCAATGAATGCTTTCTTCCACACAACCTTAACCTTTGTCGGACAGAACTACGGGGCACATAATTTTAAACGAATCCGCAGGGGCTTTGGTGTAGGGCTATTATCAGCATTTGTCATAGGGGTTACAATAGGTGGGTCGGCAGTTATCTTTGGCAGATTTTTTGCATCCTTTTACACTGATACCCCGCACGTTATAGATATCGCTTGTCAGAGATTAAAATATGTTTCTACTGCGTATTTTCTTTGCGGAATTATGGAGGTAGGGGCGGGTGGTCTGCGAGGATTAGGTGTAGCAACCCGTTCAATGATAATATATATTATGGGAGTTTGCGGTGTTAGAATATTGATAACCATTATTGCAGCACCTTATAAAATCGTTTCTGACCTGATACCGCTTTATCTTTCATATCCTGTTTCGTGGACAATAACATCCTCTCTCCTTATTGGTACATTCTTCCTGATTTTAAGAAATCGTGAGAAAGAATTAATAAAGTCACAAGCATAAATTAAAAAGAATTCACGCCTTTTAAGGCGTGAATTCTTTTTCTTGACTTTAATTTGCCATATAGTATAATTATATGTAAGTTTGAGTAAAGGAACTAATTATATGAAACGAATTGCGTTAGGGATCCTGGCACACGTTGACTCAGGAAAGACCACTCTTTCAGAAGCTATGCTCTATACCGCAGGGGAAATCAGACACTTAGGCAGAGTAGATCACCGTGACTCTTTCCTTGATACAAATGAAATAGAACGTGACAGAGGAATTACAATTTATTCAAAACAAGCGCTGATAGGACTTCCAAATATGCAGTTAACGCTTCTTGATACGCCGGGACACGTGGACTTTTCCGCAGAAACCGAGCGTGCTTTGTGGGTGCTTGATGCGGCTATTCTGGTAATAAGCGGAAGTGAGGGTGTGCAGAGCCATACCCAAACCCTTTGGAAGCTTCTTTCGGAACACGGCATACCCACCTATGTTTTTATAAATAAAATGGATATGCCCGGAACAGATAAGGAAAAAATTCTGTCAGACCTTAACAAAAATCTCGATAGCGGTTTTGTTGCTTTTAACAGTGACGATGAAAAAAAGCTTTTTGAAGAAGCTGCACTATGCAGCGAGAAACTGTATAACAGTTATCTTGAAAACGGAACTATTTCTGAAGAAAAAATAGCAGAAGCCATAATGCAGCGTGAAATATTCCCATGTTATTTTGGCTCAGCACTAAAGCTTGACGGCGTAAAAGAGCTTTTGGGGGGTATTGAAAAATATACAACTTTCAATAACGACAATCCTGATTTTGGAGCCAGAGTTTTTAAAATTTCCGAGGATGAAAAAGGAAACAGACTCACCCATATGAAAATAACGGGTAAGGTCCTGAATGTGCGTGATAAAATAAAGTATGATGATACAGAGGAAAAAATCAGTGAGATACGTATTTATTCAGGTGCGAAATATAAGAGCGTTCAGTCTGCTTTTCCCGGAGATGTCTGTGCAGTATGCGGAATAACATCACTTAAAGGCGGACAGGGAATAGGCTTTGAAAGCGATTCTCCCGCACTTACACTTGAACCTGTCTTTAATTACCGTGTCGTTCTGAATGCTGACACAGACCCTCGTGTTGCACTTGCCAAACTAAAAAAACTTGAGCAAGAGGAAACCCAGCTTCATGTAGAATGGAATTCGGCATTAGGGGAGATTCATATTCAGC
>JAZLEL010000125.1:0-27990 GCA_045615265.1 Clostridia bacterium
ATTCTCCGAACCTCAAACGAACGAAATTTTGTGCAGATTTTGGTGCGGAGGACGCAGACAGGCTGTCGCCTTTCAAGAACGACAAGCCGAAAGATGCCTAAATTTCGAAGTTTGAGGCGGGTTCGGACAATTCTTCAATGGCTATGTAAAGAGCCTGAATGGTTTTATTCAGGCTCTTATTTTTTTGAAAAAACTGCTAAAAATATTACGAAATTTTCATAAAATCACGCATAAAATCACACTTACTCAGTAAAATGTAACAAAACGGGAAAAGGCAAACACCCCTATATATTGGGTTTTATAAAATTAAGAAACACAAAAAATTAAGCAATTGTTACAAAGTTATAACAAAAACGGCAAAAAAGCTTGACAAACGTCATTTTGTTGTTTATAATGAGCAAGGCGTTTCCGCAAAGGCGGTATGCCGATATAAAGGACGTGATTTTATGATTATAAAGAAAAGAGTGAAAGCAGCCGTCGCTTCTATAAGTGCGGCATTTCTCCTTGCCGTTAATACATTATCAGCAGTAGCAGCACCTTTTGGATATAGCAGCGTTGATGATGTAAGGGAAAAAGCTTTGGGAGAGTATCTTTCCGCAAATGCTGTAATTCTTTCCAGCACTAATCTTTCTGTTGTTGATAAAGTGGAAAAGACTGTGGTTTCAAAGGCGGTTGCTTATAAGGATGTAACAGAAACAGAAGAAGTTAATTTCGAGACAATCAAAAAGCTTAACCCCTCTCTTGAAGCAGGTACCACACAGGTTGTGCAGGAGGGTGAATACGGGGAAAAATCTGTTACCTACAAGGTAAAGTATCAAAAGGGAAAAGAAATTTCCCGTGAGGTAATTTCTGAAACCATTACAAAGGAACCCATTGATAAAATTGTAGAATACGGAAATAAGAATGCAAGTGCAAATGCTCCTGTAAACACAGGAAAGCTTGATTACAAATATGTGCTTACATGTAATGCAACGGCATATGATTTGTCGGCAGAGGAAAACGGCGGTTACGCAGGTCAGACTGCAACAGGTGTTCCCCTTGATAAGGGCGTTATTGCAGTAGACCCTAAAGTTATCCCCCTCGGCTCAAGAGTATATATTGAAGCACTTGACGGAAGCTGGAGCTATGGCTATGCAGTAGCAGCAGATACAGGCGGTGCAATCAAGGGAAACAGAGTTGACCTTTGTTACAGAACAAGATATGAATGTATCCAGTTCGGAAGAAGACCCTGCCGTGTATATGTTCTTAATTAAAAGCGAAACATAAAATTTAAAACCCCTCATACATTAAGTATGGGGGTTTTTTTATGAACAGTGCAACAAGGTTATTAAAAAACACGCTTCTTCTTGCAGGAAGCACCATAGTATTACGTTTATTAGCACTATTTTTCCAGTCATATCTGGCAGGGGAAATAGGCTCGGAAAAGCTCGGTATTTTCGGTATAATCTCCTCCGTAGGAGTAGTTTTTGCCACTGTTGCGATATCGGGGATACGCTTCAGTGTTACGAGGCTTGTTGCGGAGGAGAAAAGCTCGAAAAACAGCTATCCTCATTCTCTTATGCGTTGTGCCTTTGCCTATGCGGCGGTCTTTGGAGGCGGCTCAGGGCTATTAATGTATATGGGCGCAGGTATGCTTTCTCATTACTGGGTAATGAACGCTCAGGCGGAGATTGCACTTCGTGTAATGGCAATTTCTATGCCTCTTATTGCACTGGGTGCCGTGGCAGAAGGTTTTTTTACTGCCAAACAAAAAATCTTTCGCCTTATAATGACACAATTTATAGCACAGCTATTGCGTATGGGCTTTGTTGTTGGATGCTTCACATTATTAAAAAAGTTTTCTGCAATAAATGTCCTTGCGACAGGTATGCTCGTAAGTGAAGGTGTGCTTGCCATTGGAATGCTTACCTTGTACATAATAGAAACTGCAGGAAAAAAAGAAGAAAACCCTCAAAAGCACAATTTTATACGATTGACCAAGACGGCACTTCCACTTGCGGTCAGCGCATATATGCGTACGGGGCTTTCCTCGCTCGGACAAATTATTATCCCTCACGGATTAAGACGCAGCGGAATGGGAAGCTCAAGTGCGTTTTCCACCTACGGAGTTATTTCACAGATGTCTATGCCTGTAATAATGTTTCCCGCCGCACTTTTAGGTGCGTTGGGGGAAATACTGGTGCCAAGACTTACCGAGGCACAGATATCAGGCAGTAAAATCGGAATCAGCTATATTGTAAACCGTGCCCTCAGGATAGGAGTTATATTCAGCTTCGGTGTTATGGGGGCAATGCTCTTTTACGCACAGATACTTGGGAGAACGATATATAACAGTATTGAAGCAGGGTTTTATATATCAGTATTTGCTCCGCTCGTGCCGATAGTGTACATAGACTGCGTCACTGACGGATGCCTTAAGGGACTCAATCAGCAGGTTCATTCTATGATATACAATGTGCTAGAGGGATTATTAAATGTTACCTTGCTTTTTATACTTTTGCCCAAAATGGCGATAATGGGATACATATGCGTTATGTATATCAAAGAGATTTTTAATGCTGTATTGAGCCTCAGGAGGCTTTCTAAGGTGACAAGTATAGATTTTACAACGTGGGGTATGATAGGGGCGGCCTTGTCAATGTGGGGAGCACGCATTTTTTGCAAAATTGTTGTTCCCGGCTCCCCCTTATGGATAACACTTGCGGCATATTGCCTTTTTTATGTTGCACTTCTTTATGTAATAAGTGCCGTTTCGCGGGGGGATATTAAGTGGATACTTTCTCTTATTTACCAAGACGGAAAAAATATATCAAAAAAACCCATTGGCGGTGTTGACAAAACCGCATTGCAGCGGTAAAATATAGGAATAGACAAGGGTGGAAAAGAGGCGTCAGAATGAAAGATTTGATATTACCTGAAAATTATAATGCAAAGCTTACTCTGCGTGAAACGCAGCGTGCTATTAAAATTGTCAAGGACAATTTCCAGAAAAAGCTTGCAGCCGAACTTAATCTTGACAGAGTAACTGCACCCGTTCTCGTAAGAAAGGACAGCGGTATAAATGACGACCTCAATGGTGTTGAACGCAAGGTTGAATTTGACACCAAGGAATGTGATGGTATTGTTGAAATCGTGCAGTCCCTTGCAAAGTGGAAACGTATGGCTCTCTATCGTTACGGTTATCAGCCTGGAGAAGGTATCTATACAGATATGAATGCAGTACGCCGTGATGATAAGGTTGATAATGTTCATTCGCTTTTTGTTGACCAGTGGGACTGGGAAAGAGTTATTAATAAGAATGAGAGAAATATTGAGTTTCTGAAAGAAACTGTAAGAAAAATTGTAAGAGCTGCTGCTGATACGCAGGATGTATTGCGCGAGGCTTTTCCCAATCTTAAAAAGACTATTGAAAGAGAAGTCTTTTTCATAACTGCACAGGAACTGGAGGATATGTATCCTGATTTTAACGATAAAGAAAGAGAAGATGCAGTTACAAAAAAATACAAGACAGTTTTCATTATGCAAATAGGAAAGGCACTTAAAAGCGGCAAACCCCATGATGGAAGGGCACCTGATTATGATGACTGGTCACTTAATGGGGATTTACTCGTATGGAACAGTGTCTTAAACCGCAGCCTGGAGCTTTCATCAATGGGCGTGCGTGTTGACAAGGAGGCCCTTAAAGCGCAACTTACCGAAAGAAATGCCCTTGACAGAATGCAGTTTGACTATCACAAGATGATTGATAGCGAAACTCTTCCGCTGACAATAGGCGGCGGAATTGGACAATCAAGGCTCTGTATGCAAATGCTTGAGCGTGCACATATCGGTGAGGTACAGGTTTCCGTGTGGCCTGGAAAAATGCGTGAAATCTGTAGTGAAAACGGCATATTCTTATTGTAAAATGGCGGTGCAAACATATTGTTTGCACCGTTTTTTACACATAATTTTGACAATATGACTAAAAAAGTAGAAAAAATACACATTCCTTTGTGCAAAATGACGAAAGAAAAAATAAAATATTGTATATTATACAGATATATAAAAGGTGAAAATTATAGTAAAATTGTAATACGGAGGTATCCTTCGTATTATTATACAAAAACGAAGTAGTTTTGCCATTATAAATGGGCAGAGCAGGGCGGAAAAAGACGTTCGCCTTAAATCTTCGTAGAAAGGCGGTTAAGGCAATGAATGTATTTAGTGGAGAAAACATCAGAAACGTAGTTGTATTGGGACATGGCGGAGCAGGAAAGACATCGCTCGTTGAAGCCATATTACATAAAGCCGGTGCATCTGACAGATTTGGTAAGGTTGCAGACGGTACAACAGTAAGTGACTATGATGCAGAAGAAATCAAGAGAAAGATTTCTGTTAATCTTTCTATGGCACCCTGTGTATGGCATACTCCGAAAATTTCAGATTCAAAGCTTAACCTCATAGATACCCCAGGTTATTTTGATTTTGTGGGAGAGGCTATGGGCGGTATCCGTGCAGCGGAAAGTGCCCTTATCGTTATAAATGCTAAAAATGGTGTGCAGGTAGGTACAGAAAATGCGTGGAAGTATGCCACAGACCGTGGTATGGCACGTATGATGTTTATTAACTTTATGGATGATGAAAATGCAGATTTTGATAAGGTTGTAACACAAATTCACGATAAGTTTGGTGCAAGTGCTGCTGTTTTCAGAATTCCGATAAAAGAGGGCAAGGAAATTAAGGGTTATGTCAATGTAGTAAGCGGTAAAGCGTATACCGTTAGCAATGACGTTGAAACAGAAATCCCGATTCCCGATAACATGAAGGAATCTTATGATAAATATCATGACGCACTTGTTGAGGCAGTTGCACTTACGAGTGACGAACTTCTGGAAAGATATTTTGCAGGCGATGTTATTACAGACGAAGAAATGAGAGCAGTTCTTAAGGGCAGTGTTAAGCAGGGCCAAGTTGTTCCTGTTTATGGCGGATTCTGTGTTGATAAGACCTTTGCCGTTCGTTCTCTTATGGATGCTATGCTTAAGTATCTTCCTTCCCCCATGGAGGCTGAAACTAACCCTGTGTGCGACAATTCTGCTAATCTCAGTGCGATTGTATTTAAAACACTGGCAGACTCCTACGGAAAGATATCCCTCATTAGAGTTATGAGTGGTACGCTTAAGGCTGATTCCACAGTTTACAATGCAACAAAGGATGTAAATGAAAGAATAGGTAAGCTCTATGCTCTCCGCGGCAAAAAGCAGATTGAAGTTCCCGAGCTTAAGGCTGGCGACATCGGCGCTGCGACAAAGCTTTCATACACACTCACAGGGGATACCCTTGCAAAACAGGGCGGAGAAAAATTAGATGAAATCTCATTCCCTGAGCCTGCTATAAAAATGGCAGTTGTACCGCAGGCTAAGGGTGACGAGGAGAAAATCAGCTCCGGTCTTAACAAGCTTCGTGAGGAGGATCCCACATTCTCCGTTTTAAATAATCCCGAAACAAAAGAGCTTACAATATCGGGTACAGGCGAACTTCATCTCGATGTTATTACAAGTAAGCTTAAGACAAAGTTTGGTGTATCTGTGACTCTTCAGGCTCCGAAGATTGCCTACCGTGAAACTATCCGCAAGAGTGTTAAGGTTCAGGGAAGACACAAAAAGCAGTCAGGCGGTCACGGTCAGTTTGGTGACGTATGGATTGAGTTCAGCCGTCACGATGGAAACGAACTTATCTTTGAAGAAAAGATTGTCGGCGGTGCAGTACCCAAGAATTACTTCCCCGCAGTTGAAAAGGGATTACAGGAATCTATTTCAAAGGGTGTTTTGGCAGGTTATCCTGTTGTAGGTCTTAAGGCTGTTCTGGTCGATGGTTCATACCACCCTGTTGACTCCTCTGAAATGGCGTTTAAAGTTGCTGCAAATATTGCATATAAGGAAGGTCTTGCTCAGGCAAATCCTGTCCTTCTTGAGCCTATCGGACATCTTGAGGTTAAAATGCCCGAGGAGCTTATGGGAGATATCATCGGAGATATCAACAAACGCCGTGGCAGAATTTTAGGCATGAATCCTATCGGCGATGGCTTAGGAGAAGTTATTGCGGAAGTTCCTGAAGCAGAAATGTGTAAATATGCGACAGACCTCCGCAGTATGACGCGCGCAAGAGGCAGCTTTACTTTCTCCTTTGAAAGGTATGAAGAGGTTCCCGAAAATATCGCACAGAAAGTTATAGAAGGTTCAAAAGCATAAAAATGTGAAGCTGCCATAAACACATGGCAGCTTCATTTGTATATTAAGAAGTAAAAGTAGATATAATTGTTTTAGAAGGGAGAGTAAATTATGAAAAAAATAATTTTGTCACTTACATTAGCAGCTTTGATTTTTGCAGGATGCACAGCAAATTCAGCAAAAATTACACAGGATCGTGCTAAAGAAATTGCGCTTGAGCACGCAGGCGTTATGAAGGATGACGCAACATTTTTAAGAGCAGATCATGAGCGTGAAAACGGAAAAAGCATCTATGAGGTGGAATTCTATTCCGGTGGCAATAAAGAATATGATTATGAAATAGATGCCCAGACAGGCGAGATAATATCCTACGATTTCGATGCCGAGGATTTTAAACTTCCAGATAAAGAAACCTCTTCAGTGCAGAATGAACAAGGAAAAACGGAAGGCATAACCGAGAATGAGGCAAAAGAAATTGCTCTTGAAAGAGTTACTGGTGCAACAGATGCCAACATTCGTGAATTCAGGAAAGAAATGGATGACGGCAGGGAAAAATACGAGGGAAAAATAATATATGACAATATGGAATATGAATTTGAAATAGATGCGGAAAACGGCAAAATAATTCAGTGGGAAAAAGAGTCGCTTTATGATTAAAAGCAATGGCAGATACTGCGGTATCTGCCATTGCTTTTACGAACATAAGGAATAAAACTAACAAATCGATAAAAAAATAACAATTAAGGGGCGTTTTTCGCTTAAAAATGCTTGCATTTGTACTAATTAGTGGTATAATAAATTAGATGATAGTGCTGGAAGTAGGCTCTGTCGAAAACACAGTATAAAAAATTTTATGATATATTTTTATGAGGTGATTTGAAATGAACAAAAAGACTATCGAAGACATCCAGGTACAGGGTAAAAAAGTTCTTGTTCGTTGCGACTTTAACGTGCCGCTTGACAAGGATGGAAACATCACAGACGAAAACAGAATTGTAGGTGCTATGCCCACAATCAAATATCTCTCTGACAACGGTGCAAAGGTTATCCTTTGCTCTCATATGGGTAAGCCCAAGGGCGAGCCTAAGCCTGAGTTTTCTCTTGCTCCTGTTGCAAAGCGTCTTTCCGAAAAGCTCGGCAAGGAAGTAGTATTTGCAGCAGATGCTAACGTAGTTGGCGAAAACGCTAAGAAAGCAGTTAGTGAAATGAAGGACGGAGACATCGTTCTTCTCGAAAACACACGTTACAGAGCAGAAGAAACAAAGAATATCGAAACCTTCAGCAAGGAGCTTGCATCTCTTGCAGAAATTTTCGTAAACGATGCTTTCGGTACAGCTCACAGAGCACACTGCTCCACAGTTGGTGTTACAGAGTATCTTCCCGCAGTTTGCGGTTACCTCATCCAGAAGGAAATCGAATTCCTCGGCAACGCAGTTAACAACCCCGTTCGTCCTCTTGTTGCAATCCTCGGCGGCAGCAAGGTTTCCAGCAAAATCAGCGTAATTGAAAACCTTCTTGACAAGGTTGACAAGCTCATCATCGGCGGCGGTATGGCTTACACATTTATGGCTGCGAAGGGTCAGGAAGTAGGCGACAGCCTTCTTGAAAAGGATTATATCGACTATGCAAAGGAAATGATGGCAAAAGCAGGCGATAAGCTTCTTCTTCCCATCGACTCAGTGGTTGCTAAGGATTTTGCTAACGATGCAGAAAGCAAAGTAGTTCCCGAAGGCGGCATCGAGGCTGGCTGGCAGGGACTTGACATCGGACCTAAGACAATCGAGCTTTTCTCCGATGCAGTTAAGAGTGCAAAGACAGTTGTTTGGAACGGACCTATGGGCGTATTTGAAATGGAAAACTTTGCAAAGGGTACAAATGCAATTGCACAGGTTCTCGCTGAAATTGATGCTACCACAGTAATCGGCGGCGGCGACAGTGTTGCAGCAGTTAATCAGGCAGGTCTTGGCGATAAGATGAGCCATATCTCCACAGGCGGCGGTGCAAGCCTTGAATTCCTTGAAGGTAAAGAGTTGCCTGGTATAGTAGCTCTTCAAGACAGATAATTTTGAAATAAACGAAAGGAATTGAATACTATGAGAAAAATCCTCGCAGCAGGAAACTGGAAAATGAACAACACTCCCTCTCAGGCAGAGGCTATGATAAATGAGCTTAAGGCTAAGGTGGCAAATTGTAAGAATGACGTTCTTATATGCCCCACATTTGTTTGTCTCCCCGCAGCAATAAAGGCTGCTGAGGGTAGCAACATTAAAATCGGTGCACAGAATCTTCACTTTGAAGACAAGGGTGCTTTCACAGGCGAAATCAGTGCACAGATGCTTAAAGAACTCGGTGTAGAGTATGTTATCATCGGTCACAGTGAAAGACGTGAGTATTTCGCAGAAACAGATGATACAGTAAATGCAAAGGTTATACAGGCACTTAAGAATGACCTTATCCCTGTACTTTGCTGCGGCGAATCGCTTAAGCAGAGAGAAGACACAATCACATTTGACTTTATTCGCAGCCAGATTAAAATTGCTTTCCGTGGACTTTCCAAGGAAGATGCAGTAAAGGTTGTAGTTGCATATGAGCCTATCTGGGCAATCGGAACAGGTAAGGTTGCAACAAGCGAGCAGGCTAACGAGGTTTGTAAGGATATCAGAGAATGTCTTGCAGGTATCTACGATGAAGAAACTGCAAACAATATCCGTATCCTTTACGGCGGCAGCGTAAACAAGGACTGTGCAGCAGAGCTTTTCGCTATGAGCGATATTGACGGCGGTCTTGTTGGCGGTGCAAGCCTTAAGCCCGACGATTTTGCAATTATCTGCAACGCATAAATTTGAACTTAAGCAGGGGAGTTTCTGCCCCTGCTAAAGGCTGTTGAACAATGCCCTGCTTTGCTCAACGGCCTTTTTGTCCGTTTTTACGGAGAGGAAAATTTACTTGTCCGTGGCAAAAAAACGTGCCATACGGGCGGAAAGGTATGAAAAAATATGACAAAAAAGCCTACAATGCTTATGATACTTGACGGTTACGGCTATAACAGTGAAACTGAAGGTAACGCTGTTTACGCTGCAAAAACACCTGTGATGGATGAACTTCTTAAAAAGTATCCCAACACTCTTATAAATGCCAGCGGAATGGACGTAGGTCTTCCCGAGGGACAGATGGGTAACAGTGAAGTTGGTCACACAAATATCGGTGCAGGAAGAATAGTTTATCAGGAGCTTACAAGAATTACAAAATCCATCGCTGATGGCGATTTCTTCACAAAAGATGCTTTTGTAAAGGCTATCGAAAACTGCAAAAAGCACGACAGTGCACTTCACTTTTTCGGACTTTTGTCTGACGGTGGTGTTCACAGCCATATCACACATCTTTTTGCAGCTATTGAGCTTGCTAAGAGAAACGGTCTTGAAAAAGTGTACGTTCACGGATTTATGGACGGACGTGACGTTTCTCCCACCAGCGGTATTGACTTTGTGAAAGAGCTTTCCGAAAAGCTTAATGAAATCGGTGTTGGTAAAATCGGTGTGCTTTCAGGCAGATACTACGCAATGGACCGTGACAATCGTTGGGAAAGAGTGGAAAAGGCATACGCTGCACTCGTTTACGGCGAGGGGGAAAAGAACCCCGATGCAGTAGACGCAATGCAGAAATCCTACGACAACGGTGTTACAGATGAATTCGTTGTCCCCACCGTTATAACTGAAGGTGCAACAATAGGAGAGAACGACAGTGTAATATGCTTTAATTTCCGCCCCGACAGAGCACGTGAAATAACACGTACATTTGTAGATGCCGATTTTGAAGGTTTTGAAAGAAAGAAAGGCTTCTTCCCGCTTTACTATGTGTGTATGACTCAGTACGATGCTAAGATGCCCAATGTTGATGTTGCATTCAAACCCGAATCACTTACAAATACATTCGGCGAATATATTGCAGAAAAAGGTCTTACACAGCTTAGAATTGCGGAAACAGAAAAGTACGCACACGTAACCTTCTTCTTTAACGGTGGCGTTGAAGCTCCCTATAAGGACGAAGACCGTGCTCTTATAGCTTCTCCCAAGGTTGCAACCTACGACCTGCAGCCTGAGATGAGTGCTCCTGAAGTAACAGAGGAAGTTCTTAAGAGAATCGAAAGCGATAAGTACGACTGCATCATTCTTAACTTTGCAAACTGCGATATGGTCGGACACACAGGCGTATTTGACTGTGCAGTAAAAGCAGTTGAAACAGTAGACGAATGTGTAGGTAAGGTTGTAGATGCAATCAAGGCAAAAGGCGGTGTAGTTTGCATCACAGCAGACCACGGTAATGCAGACCAGATGGTAGACCCTGAAACCAAGGATGTATTTACCGCCCACACAACAAACCCTGTTCCTTTCATCGTAGTAGGAAAGGACTGTGAACTTCGTGAGGGAGGCAGACTTGCAGATATTGCTCCCACACTTCTTCATATTATGGGAATGGAAAAACCCTGCGAAATGACAGGCGAATCTCTTATTAAATAAAAATGACTAAGGGTCAGAAAAATATTTTCAGAACTTATATATTAAAGCCAATTAACAATCTGTTGATAGGAGAATAATTATGCGAAATCACCCCATCGGTATATTTGACAGCGGATTGGGTGGTCTTACCACGGTAAGAGAAATTCAGAGGATTATGCCCGGTGAGGATATCATCTATTTTGGTGACACTGGGCGTGTCCCCTACGGCAACAGAAGCCGTGAAACCATTATCCGCTATACAAAAGACGATATAGATTTTCTGCTTAAGCATGATATTAAGCTTATTATTGCAGCCTGCGGTACAGCAAGTTCTGTTGCACTTCCCGTTTTATCCGAAAAATATGATATTAAAATAATGGGAGTTCTTGAAGCTGCGTGCAGAAAAGCTATTGAGGTGACAAAAAATAATAGGGTAGGAGTTATAGGAACAGTAGGCACTATAAAAAGCGGCAAGTACGCTGAAATTATAGATTCCCTGAATCCTCAGATTGAGGTTTTTTCAAATGCGTGCCCGATGTTTGTTCCTCTTGTTGAAAACGGATACGCACAGAGCGAGGCTGCAAGACTCATTGCAAAAGATTACCTCCTGCCCCTTAAAAATGAAAATGTGGATACACTTATCTTAGGATGCACACATTACCCCTTGCTAACAAAGGTTATATCCGATATAATGGGAGAAGAGGTAACACTTTTAAGCCCCGGTGCCCTTGCAGCGGAAAATGCGAGAGCCTACCTTGAGGAGAGAAACCTTTTGTCAGATAAAAAGTGCGGTAAGAGTAGCTTTTTCGTATCAGACTCTGTCGAAAACTTTGCCTCCCTCGGCAGTACATTTTTGGGAAAACAAATAGATGCAGAAGTTCACCTGGCGGAGGTGCTTGAATAATGAAAAAAGACGTTTACATATCGATAAAAGGCAGTCAGGACTATGGCGAGGATAAGGACGATATGGAGCTTACCACTGCGGGAAAATTTTACGACAAGGACGGGAAATATTATCTCAGCTATGCAGAAGGCGATTTTTCCGGTATGGAAAAATGCAAAACAACCCTTAAGATTTCCCCCGATGGTATAGTTACCATGATACGTCACGGTCAGACAAATACACATATGATTTTTGAAAAAGGCAAGTGTCATATAGGGCATTATGAAACGCCTTATGGAGATTTTACAATCAGTGTAACTGCAAACGACATTAACGTATCTCTTGACGAAAACGGCGGCAATATCGATATTGATTATATAATGGATATTAATAACATTTCACGTTCACGTAACGGAATTTCCCTTACGGTGCGTGCATAAAGCAAAAGGTACATATAAATTACGAAAGGAAGATTTTTCATGGCGAATACGCTTTCTATGAAGAAATCACAGATATATAATGCGGCAATGACTGCTGCAAAGGCGGCATATCCTGAAATAGATATCCCGGAGTTCACCATTGAAGTGCCTAAGGATAAGGGTAATGGTGACTATGCAATAAACATCGCAATGATGTTGGCAAGGGCTGCAAAGTCTAACCCCCGTGCTATTGCTGAAAATATTGTTTCAGGTCTTAATGCACAGGAGCTTGGTGCAGAGAAAATTGAAATTGCAGGTCCAGGATTTATCAACTTTTATCTTGATAAGAGCTATCTTTACAATGTTATGGCAGAAATCGAGGACGAAAAGGAAACCTATGGTAATGTCAATGTCGCAAACGGCAAGAAGGTAGTTGTTGAATTTGTCAGTGCAAACCCCACAGGTCCCATGCATATGGGTAATGCCCGCGGCGGTGCATTGGGTGATACATTGAGCAATGTCCTCTCCCGTGCAGGCTGGGATGTAACCAAGGAATTTTATATCAATGATGCAGGTGCACAGATTGATAAATTCGGAAGAAGCCTTGATGCACGTTATATTCAGCTTCTTAAGGGTGAATATGCCGTAGAATTTCCCGAAGACGGTTATCAGGGCGATGATATCCGTGTTCACGCACAGAATTACATTGATAAATACGGCGACATTCTTCTTGATAAAGAGGAGCAGGAGAGAAAGGATGTCCTTGTAGACTATGCTCTTCCTCTCAATATTGCGGCACTTCAGGAAACTCTTACAAGATACGGAATCAATTATGACGTGTGGTTTTATGAAAGCACACTTCATAACGGAGGAAGTGTAAGTGAAACTCTTGAAAAGCTTAAAAAGAGTAATATAACATACGAAAAAGACGGCGCATTGTGGATTAAGTCTACCGAGTTTGGCAGCGAAAAAGACGATGTTCTTGTTCGTGCAAATGGTATTCCTACCTACTTTGCAGGCGATATTGCATATCATCGCAACAAGCTTGAAGAACGTGATTTTGATCTTGCAATCAATATCTGGGGTGCTGACCATCATGGACATATCGCCCGTATGAAGGGTGCTATGGAGGCAGTTGGAATCAGCGGAGAAAAACTGAATGTGCTTGTAATCCAGCTTGTGCGTCTTATGCGTAACGGCGAAATAGCAAGAATGAGTAAGAGAACAGGTAAGATGATAACCCTTTCCGACCTCATTGATGAAATCGGCGTTGATGCGGCACGTTTCTTCTTTAATATGCGTGCAGCGGGAAGCCATATGGATTTTGACCTTGATCTTGCAGTTAGCCAGACTAACGAAAACCCTGTATTCTATGTACAATATGCTCATGCAAGAATCTGTTCTATCATAAGAATACTTGAAGAGAGCGGTGTTAAGGTTCCTGCCTTTAAGGATATTGATGCGGCACTTCTTAAAAAGGATGAAGAAATTGAACTTCTTGAGGTTCTGGCAAGATTGCCCGAGGAAATTCGTGCTTCGGCACAGAGCTTTGACCCCAGCAACCTTACTCATTACCTTATAGATGTTGCATCACATTTCCATTCTTTCTATAATGCCTGCCGTGTGCGTGATGAGGAAGAAAATCTCATGGGAGCACGTCTTAAACTTATCGAGTCTACAAGAATAGTTATAAAAAATGTCCTCGATATACTTGGTGTAAGCGCTCCTGAAAAAATGTAATCATCCTTAGCAAGTCACGGCAAGAAAGGGAACGATTATTATGAAAAACAATAAATTAATAGCTCTTTTAGTTGCTTTTATAATGCTTTTTTCCACAGGCGTATTTGCTGAAGAGGCGGCTCTTTCAAATGAAACTGCAAAGGAGCAGATGGAAGAGGTAGAATTCTACTCCAAAACCATGCAAAAGAAGATAATTCAGGTGTATGGACACGCTATTGCCGATAATTACTATTACGGAATAGAGGATGAGGAACTTCTCTTTGCGGTTATTTGCAGTATGATTGACGAGGGAAAGCTTGATATAGATAAGGCTATTAAAGCAATGGTAGATACTCTCGAAGATGATTATTCAGAATTTTTTACTCCTGAGGAGTATAAATCAATGACAGAAGATATCGCGGGTGAGTTTTCCGGCGTAGGAATTACTATCAGCGAAACTAAAAACGGAGTTTTAATCATTTCTGTCATAGAAGGAGGACCTGCGTACAAAGCAGGACTTATGGCAAACGATTATATAATCGCAGTAAACGGTCAATCAACCGTGGGTATGACAACCTC
Source organism: Clostridia bacterium (assembly GCA_045615265.1). GTDB lineage: Bacteria > Bacillota > Clostridia > UMGS1883 > UMGS1883 > UMGS1883. The sequence goes on from JAZLEL010000125.1 coordinate 14,306, forward strand.
TCAGGTGAGAGAGCTTGTTGTGGGAGCAACCGGAACAGAGGTAAAGATTAAGGTGCTTCGCGGAAAGGAAGAAATTGAGGTTGTATGTGTCCGTGATAAGGTTGAGGTTTCGCAGCTTGAAACAGAAATGCTCAATGACAAAACTGCATATATAAAGCTCATTCAGTTTACTGCCAACGCTCCAGAAGAAATGGAAGCATATGTTAAGAAAATCCGTTCCAAGAATGTAAAGAACGTAGTTTTAGACCTAAGGGATAATCCGGGCGGAGATCTTCAGGCAGCAATTGACATAGCAAATATATTTATAGGGGCCGGCAGAATTGCGGAGCTGCGTTATAAGGACGAAACAAAAAATACCATTGTCCGCAGCACTAATTTCCACGCACCTAATTTTAAAATGCTGGTGCTTGTAAATGAAAAAAGTGCCTCTGCCAGTGAATTTCTTGCTATGGCGATACAGTCAAGAGGTGCAGGAAAGATTTTGGGTACAAACACCTACGGAAAAGGCAGCATGCAGGCACTTACAGGCGTAGTAACAGGTGCAGGCTTCAAGTACACTATTGGAGAGTTCTACTCTTATAAAGGTCAGCGTATTAATACCATAGGTATCAAACCTGACATTATGGTGGAAAACGATATAGTAAAGGTAGACGAGGAAGCTTTTGCAAAGATTGATCTTGAAAAGGTTTCTGAAGGCGGCCAGAACGGAGAAATGACACTTGCTCTTGAACAACGCTTAGAAGCACTTGGATATATGGATGAGGCGGACGAAATCTTCGATGAAACAACACGTGACGCCGTATCACGCTTCCAGGCAGTTATAGGAGAAGACATAACAGGTGTTCCAGGATTTTATGAATATTTGTATCTTAATGACTATAACTATGACGAACTTGATAAGGTTATAGATAATCAGTTGCAGGCTGCAATTAATTACTTCAAGTAATAAGATGGAAAATATAGAAAAACTTATAAAGCTTATCTTAAATCGTGAAAAATGTAAGGCAAAGGATTTTTTAGATAGTATCTATGAAACCTCGCCCTCGTATGAATATGGGAAGGCACGAGAGAAGATATTGCTCATAGAGGCAGCAAAGCACCTCAACGATACAATCCCCAGCTTTTATTTTGATTTCGAACAGCTTGCAAGGGATTTGTTTTGCGAAAATCCTCTTTCAAAAGAGGAGGTTATATCGGCTCTCTGCGAAGCCGTACTGGCTTCCTTGAAAGAAGAAAATAAACATAGCTTTGAAAAAGCACTTAGTTATATCAACACGAATTTTTGTGACAATCAGCTTACAATGGGAACTGTTTCTGAATATACAGGAATTTCTCAAAGCGGATTAGTAAAGCTTTTTTCTGAAAATATGGGTATGACTCCGGGAGATTATTTGGGGAAACTTCGCACTCAAAAAAGTATTGAATACCTTAAAGCGGGGCTTACAATCGAACAGACCGCATTAAAGATGGGTTTCTTTTCGTCAGAAACATATATTCGTACTTTTAAGAAGTTTATGAATATGACCCCTGGGACATGGAAAAGAAATAATTAATAAAAGAGGTGACAGGAGTGAAATTTGAACTGCTGAAATCCAATAAAATCAAGGTTACAATGAATGCACAGGACCTTACTGAATTAGGAATATCGTTTGAGGCTATGGCGAACAACTCGCCACAGTCAAGGGAAGTGTTTTTTAAGCTGCTGCGTCTTGCAGAAAAGGAAACAGGGTTTTCTTGCGATAATGCACGGCTTGTTGTAGAGGCTGCTATTCAGGCGGAAAAGAGTGAGATGACACTCTTTGTCACAAAGGTTGATAACGAGGAAGAGAAGGCACTCTTTGATAAGCTTTCAAAGCTTAATGTTCAGCTTCGCAAACCAGAGGAAAACGAAGAAAATGAAAAAAAGCCTGACGTAAACACAATGATAGAGCTTTCTGATTTTGAAGATGTTATAAATATGTGTCATTGTATGCGTGAATGCTTCTGGGGAACGCTTTACTCATATAAGGATAAATATTATATGATGATGCTTCCCTCATACATACCAAAGGCTTCAGAGTTTGGAAATATATGTCCCGAAAGCTACCGCAGTATTGTGGAAGAGCACGGAAGCCTTGTGGTGAAAAACAGTGCATTCTTGTTTATCAGAAACAAATTTGAGAAATAATAAAAACAACCTACGGAATTTCCGTAGGTTGTTTTTTTATTTGAGTTGTAAAGGGTGGAGAAAAATAGTTCGGTACTGTTTTTATACACCCGTAATTACTTAATTACTCTTACCTTAATAATTCCCTCAATTGCCTTAAGCTCATCAGCGATTGCATCATCTGCATTAGCAACGTCAAGAATTGTGCAAGCATAATCGCCGCGGCTCTTATTTACCATATTTTCGATATTAAGACCCTTTGCGGAGAATGCAGCAGTAATGCTTGAAATCATATTGGGAATATTTTTGTGAAGAACTGTAATTCTTGTAGCATCAGCAGTTCTGGGAAGTTCACAGTTAGGATAGTTTACGGAATTGATGATGTTACCATTTTCCATATACTCAATAAGCTCTTCAGCCGCCATAACTGCACAGTTATCCTCACTCTCAGCACTGGAAGCACCAAGGTGGGGGATAGCAACAACGCCCTCGAGACCGATAACCTCATCAGAGGGGAAGTCAACTACGTAAGAGGAGATAAGACCAACCTCAAGAGCACTCTTAAGGGAAGCAGTATCAACAAGCTCTCCACGTGAGAAGTTGAGAAGCTTTGCACCTTTCTTAATAGATGTCTTGAAGAGTTCAGCGTTGAACATACCACGTGTAGCATCCATAAGGGGAAGGTGGAGTGTGATGTAGTCAGCTTCGGAAAGTGCATCCTTAAGCTCGCTCTTAATTACTGTATGTCTGTCAAGGCTAAGTGCTGCCTTAACGGAAATATAAGGATCGTAACCGATTACTTCCATACCAAGGTGATGTGCTGCATTTGCAACAAGAACACCAATCGCACCAAGACCGATTACAGCAAGCTTCTTGCCCTTGATTTCGCAGCCTGCGAAATTGCTCTTTCCCTTTTCAACCATTTTGCCTACTTCAGCACCGTTGCCCTTAAGTGTCTTTGCCCATTCGATACCGCCAACGATATCACGGGAAGCAAGGAAAAGACCTGCAATAGTAAGTTCCTTAACAGCGTTAGCATTAGCACCGGGAGTATTGAATACTACGATACCCTTTTCAGCACATTTATCTGTGGGGATGTTATTAACACCTGCACCTGCCCGTGCAACTGCCTGAAGAGAATCGGCAAGCCCCATATCATGCATATTGAAGCTTCTGAGGATTATGCAATCGGGATTTTCACAGTTATCTGTGATTGTATATTTTACTTTGTCAAAATTGTCAAGACCGCACTTTGCAATCTTGTTGAGAGTTAAAAGATTATACATAGTGAACAGTTCCTTTACTTATTATTCTTTTCAAATTCAGCCATAAACTGAACAAGAGCTTCTACACCCTCGATGGGCATTGCGTTGTAGATACTTGCTCTCATACCGCCAACTGATCTGTGACCCTTAAGGTTAACAAAACCTGCATCTGCAGCTTCTTTACAGAACTTCTTGTCAAGGTCAGCATCGCCTGTAACAAAGCATACATTCATCAAAGAACGGCACTTTTTATCAGCTGTTGCCTTGAAGAGAGTTGAATTATCAAGGAAATTATAAAGGATATTTGCCTTCTTTTCGTTTCTTTCCTTCATTGCATCAAGACCGGCGTTTTCAAGAGCCCATTTGTAAACAAGACCTGCAATGTAAATTGCGTAGCAGGGAGGTGTGTTGTACATTGAGTCGTTATCAGCCATTGTTTTGTAATCAAGCATTGTGGGGATATCCTCACGGGCATTACCCATTAAGTCCTCACGGATAATAACAACTGTAAGACCTGCAGGAGCCATATTCTTCTGTGCACCTGCATATATAACGCCAAACTTTGTAACATCAACAGGCTCACTTGTAATACAAGATGACATATCTGCAACAAGCACCTTGTCGCCTATATTAGGAACTGCGGGGAACTTTGTTCCGAAAATTGTGTTGTTGTAGCATACGTGAACGTAATCAGCATCCTCGCGTACCATATCGGGTGTAATTTCGGGAATATAGCTGAATGTCTTATCTTCTGAAGTTGCAATACACTTCGCATCGCCATATTTCTTTGCTTCCTTAAAAGCCTTGCCTGAGAACTGACCTGAAACAACATAGTCAGCCTTACCTGTTTTCATCAGGTTAAGAGGAACTGCTGCAAACTGTGTTGAAGCACCACCCTGAAGGAAGAGTACCTTATAGTTATCAGGGATATTCATAAGTTTTCTGAAGTTAGCTTCAGTTTCTTTGATTATTGCATCGTAAACAGGTGAACGATGGCTCATTTCCATAACGCTCATACCGCTGCCCTGGTAGTCAATAAGCTCCTTCTGAGCTGTTTCGAGTACCTCAAGCGGAAGCATGCTAGGACCTGCAGAAAAATTATAAACTCTTGCCATAATAATTGCCTCCTAAAATATTAAAAGATTACTATACATTATACTCCTTATTTTAAGAGGTGTCAATTTATTTCAGTACTTTTTTAGCGATTTTCTCCTAAAATTTTCTAAACACGATTGTCCTAAGATTTTTTCCTGGATTTAATGCCGATAACGATTTCCCTGATTCCGAAAATCAGTATGAATCCGCCGAACAAGCGTGACAGCATAGAAGGGGATATACGGGTAGAAATATATGCCCCTAAAATGCTGAAGGGAAGCCCTGTAATAATAATTGGTAACGCTGTTTTAAAGTCTGTTTGTTTGTTTTTGATGTGTACGAATATTGCACATATAGCAGATGGAATAAAACAGAAAAGGTTAAGGCTTTGTGCAGACTGCTGCCCCAGTCCCAGAAAAATTCTTGCTGCAGGAATTAAAAGCATTCCGCCGCCTACACCCATGCCGCTTAGAATACCGGAGAGAAAACCAATTATAGCTGTAAGCATTGCATCACCCTCCTATCAGCAGTTTAATTGATGCCGCCACCATTACAACTCCAAAGCCTATCCGTATAAATCTGCCCGAAAGTCTTGATAAAAGCTTTGCTCCCAATAATGCACCTATTGCGGCACCGGATGCAGCCTTTAATATAACAGGGATATCGGAATATCCCGCAATGGTATAAACTGCAACACCTGCTATTGTAAGCGGCAGTATAATCATAATGGAGGTCGCATGAGCCTTTTTTTCGTTAAGGGAGAAGAATTTTTGTAACACAAGCACTGCGACAATTCCTCCGCCAGATGCAAAAAATCCGTTTATAAATCCAATGGGGATTCCCCAAATCAGGCTTTTTTTCTTCATCAGGATACCAACATTTCAAGACGGAGCTTGTCTGCAATCATTGCGATAAATTCAGAATTTGTAGGCTTACCCTTATTGTTGCTGACGGTATACCCGAACAGCTTATAAAGCTCCTCTTCGTTTCCTCTGATACACGCTACCTCGATTGCATGGCGAATTGCCCTCTCGACACGGCTGGGCGAGGTGTTGTGTCTTGTTGCAACTCTGGGATATAACTGCTTTGTTACGGCATTTATCAGCTCGGTATCCTTGATGCTCATAATTATTGCATCGCGAAGATACTGATAGCCTTTGATGTTTGCAGGTACGCCGACAGAATGAATTGTTTTAGTAACGGATAATTCTATTGCTCGGTCACTGGGCCTGTCGGTCTGAACATTTCTGTCTGTGTGTGTGATTTCCTGCATAGACTCGCCTGAAAGCTTGGGCATACATAAAAGCTTTATACGCTCATAGATGGTTTCGTTGTCACATGGCTTTATCATAAAGTAGTCTGCACCCAGCTGCATACAAATATTTGTCACGTGTTCTCTCTTTGCACCGCTCATTACGATTACCACGGGGCGGTGCAGGCGGGAAAGAGCGTTTATCTCCTTTAAAAGTCCAATTCCGTCAAGCTGCGGAAGCACAATGTCCATGAGGACTGCATCGGGACTATATCTGCGGATTTTTTCCAGTGCGTCCATTCCGTCAGATGCTGCTGCGATTAGTTCGATGTCGTTTTTGCCATCAAAAAATGATTTCATTTGTGTCAGTAGTTCGCGGTTACTGTCTGCAATAAGCAGTTTTATCTTGGTTTTCATACTGTTTCCTCCAATTTGTTTTTTATTGTAGTTTGAATGTTACCATATTTTGGAAATTATTGCAAGAACTTTTTTACCATTTTTTGGTAAAAACTTAAAATACGACTAAAAAACAAAATTCCTGCAACATAAAAAAACAGATGCATCTAAATTTCGATGCATCTCTTTTTGTAGAAATTTTTAAGTTTTTCGAAAAAATTATAAAAATTTTTCATCATATATTGACAGGGAAAGACTTTTGTCATTTCACTTTTTTTCTATGAGCATATTTTTTATAATTCTTCCAAGCTGAATTAAAATTGTAGGGACAACTGCCAATCCAATTATTGCCATAATGTGCATGATGCTAAGTGCGGATACTTCAAACAATCTTCCGAGGAATGGCACAAACAAAACTAATAATAACAATACCATTCCGACCACAAAGGCGTATATGCTTGCCATATTACTTCTAAGTCCTATTTTAAAAATTGATTGTTCGCTTCGACAGTTAAATGCGTGGAACAAACGAGCCATCGTAAGTGTTGCAAATGCCATTGTACTTGCCAACATTTTATTGTCATGGCTAAGCCCGATATGAAAAGCTATCATTGTACAGATAGAAATCAAACCGCCCTGTATCAGGAGCTGAAGCATAAATTCTTTGCTTAAAATTCCCTCTTTTGGGTCTCGCGGTTTTTTAGAAAGGAGATTATCTTCCGGAGGTTCCATACCAATGGCAATTGCCGGAAGAGAGTCCGTTAATAAATTCATAAACAACAAGTGCACCGGTGCAAATGGTACAGGAAGTGCAAATATGGATGTGTACAGTACAGATATAATGCCCGCCATGTTACCGGAAAGCAGAAACTTGATTGAATTTTTTATGTTTCTGTAAACATTTCTGCCGTTTGCAACTGCTTTAATGATTGTTGCAAAGTTATCATCCGTCAAAATCATTGCAGCGGCATCCTTGGAAACTTCGGTTCCCGTAATTCCCATAGCCACACCGATATCCGCCTTTTTCAGTGCCGGTGCATCGTTTACGCCGTCTCCGGTCATGGCAACAATATTCCCTTTTTTCTGCCATGCGTTGACGATTTGAATTTTGTTTTCAGGCGATACACGGGCAAACACAGAAATACGTTCAATCTTTTCAGCTAATTCCTCTTGTGTCATTGCGTCCAGTTCCACACCTGTCACTGCCATGTCACCGTCTTCATATATTCCGATTTGTTTTGCGATTGCAGTTGCCGTAACTTTATGGTCTCCGGTAATCATAACAGGCTTAATACCGGCTTTTTTTGCGTCAGCTACCGCATCTTTAGATTCTTCTCTTGGCGGGTCCATCATGGAAATCAATCCGATAAATGTATAATCATTTTCATCTTCAAGTTTAAGGGCATCAGTTGCTTCGGCTTCCTTGTAACCAAATGCCAGAACACGGAGTCCATTTTGTGAAAAAACAGTGTTCTTTTCAAGGATTTGTTTTTTATCTTCTTCGGTAATAGGGAGAATACCTTCACTTGTATAAATATGACTTGTTCTGTCCAGCAACACATCAAGTGCTCCTTTTGTCAATATGGTGGGAACACCGTGAAGGCTATACATTGTAGACATCAGCTTTCTGTCAGAGTCAAAAGGTATCTCCGCCATTCGGGGCATAGCTTCACGTAAAAACTCCTCGTCCAGACCAATAGAATGCACCATCTCCAACAGACAGTATTCTGTGGGATCGCCTATTCCTTTTCCTTCTATAATAGAAGAATCGTTAGTTAAAACAGTATTATATATAAGATAACGATGTAACGGATTTTTCAAATCCAGCTCCTCAGGATTTATAGTCTGTCCGTCTATATACACCTGCTGGACCGTCATTTTATTCTGTGTCAGAGTGCCGGTTTTGTCAGAACAGATAACAGATACACAACCAAGACTTTCTACCGCTTTCAGTTCTTTGATAATGGCGTTTTCTTTTGCCATTTTCTGCGTTCCCATCGCCTGAACGATTGTTACGATAGAACTAAGTGCTTCCGGAATTGCGGCTACCGCTAATGCAACTGCAAACATCAAAGAATCCAGAACAGGCATTTTGCGATAAAGACTTAATACAAATACAATCGCAGAAATAATCATAATTACCAATGCCAGACGACTGCTGAACTGATCAATACTTATCTGAAGAGGTGTTTTTTTCTCTTTTGTTTCACTCATAAGAGATGCAATCTTGCCGATTTCTGTATCCATTCCCGTACCTGTCACGACAACGGTTGCACGTCCGTAAGTTACCAGACTTCCGGAATAAACCATATTTATCCTGTCAGCCAGCGGAACTTCTTCAGTCAGGTCGATCACTTGTTTATCCACATTTGTCGATTCGCCTGTCAAAGAGCTTTCATTTACTTGCAGAGAAAAGTTTTCCACAATGCGACCATCTGCAACAACCGTATCGCCGGCTTCTAATATCAAAATATCCCCCGGAACAACATTCTTGGAAAGAATTTCAATCTTTTTACCGTCACGAATTACCTTTGCACTGGGCGAAGACAATGATTTCAAACTGTCCAATGTTTTCTCAGCTTTCTTGTGCTGAAAAGTTCCTAAAATTGCATTCATAATGATTACAGCAAAAATAACAATTGTACTCTCTACATTTCCAGATGCCATAGAAATAATAGCTGCAATCACCAAAATAATTACAAGAAGGTCTGCAAATTGGGAAAGAAACACTTCTAATGTGCTTTTCCTTCTTCCTTCCTTAAGTACATTTTCTCCCTTTTCATGCAGTAACATTTCTGCTTTTTCTTTTGAGTGTCCCTGAAGAGTTGTGCCGAGCTCTTCCAAAACCTTTTCTTTAGTCATTAAATAGTGGTTTTTCATACGCCCTCCTATTGTAAAGAATATAAAAATAAAAAGACTTTTGGTCATGTTTAATCATGACCAAAAGTCTCGTAACCAAATCTGGCATGTGTTACCAAGTTATAAATAACTGCGATTGTTGACAACACATTTAAACTACTCCCTTTTGACAAAACAAATATTCATCTTTGTATCATTGTATTCGTTTTTTTCAAAAATGTCAACTACTTTTTTTAATTATTTTATTCTGCCTCCGCCAGCATATTTTCAATAAATATTCCATACCCGCGAGTAGGGTCATTGACAAGAACGTGAGTGACAGCCCCTATTATTTTACCGTTTTGAAGTATCGGGCTACCACTCATTCCCTGAACAATCCCCCCTGTTTTTTCGAGCAGTCCAGGGTCTGTTATTTCTATTGCCAATCCCTTTGTCGGAGAGCCAAAGGGCATTGAACGAAGAATACGTATTTTGTATTCCTTAATGCTGCCGTCAATGGTTGAAAGGATGGTAGCATCTCCCGTTTCTACCTGACTCATTACCCCGATAGGACATGAGACTGCTTTTATATTGTTGTGGGGAAACAAGCTTCCAAAAACTCCTGCTTCACAGTTTTTTACTACCGTTCCGGAAATTTGGTCTGATTGAGAAAAGCTTCCGCTGATTTGTCCGGGAACACCACGTTTTCCTTTTTGCAGGGAAACAACATGGCTCTTTTCTATTGTTCCGCTTGCCACATCAAACATTACCCCAGTGTCACTGTCACTTATTCCGTGTCCCAGTGCCCCGTAGGAGAGTGTTTCGGGGTTTAAGTATGTCATTGTTCCCACCCCTGCACTACTGTCCCTTACCCATAAACCAAGCTTCAGCTTTCCGTCTGTATCATCGCATACGGGAGTAATATCCACCTTTTTGAGTGAGTTATTACGCTTGAAGGTAATAGAAGTAGTGTCCTTAATTAAAGCTGATACTTCCTCGCTGTTTTTAGGAGTTTCGCCATTTATTTCAAGAATTATATCTCCGGGAAGAATGCCTGCATTTTGTGCAGGAGAGGATTCTTCGCCTTTTGAGCATACAGGGGCAAGATCTGTCACGATAAGTCCTTTATTGTAAATCCTAAGTCCTATAAGCTCCCCCGATGCATACACGCTTTGAGCCTCTGTGACATTAAGTTTAATCTTTTTAAAGGTTAAATTCCCTACCTTTAGCGAAGCATCAAAAGACCCAGTTTTTAGGGGAGTAACGGTGTTTTCCTGTGATGAAGCGCAAACGTTTTCGGGAATGCTTCCTATCCTGACGCCGATTCCCAAAGCACTTTTATGGACTTCATTTTGATACATGGTTATTTCTTCGGGAAATGCAGATAATATATCTGCGTACAAAATCAGTCCCGAAACTGAAAGTGCTAAAAGGCAACAAAAAATTTTTTTAATAAATTTCATAGCAATAATTCCTCCGAAGTTATGTTGCCTTAATTTAAGCTTTGTTATGTTAGGAAATTAATTCTTGCAGACTTTTAAAAGTATACCCTTCCTTTTGGGCATAATCAATTACATTTTCAAGACTGTCTGCATTCCCCTTTGAAACAGCGTGCAAAAGCAAGACGCAACCGGGGTGTATGTCAGAGGTGATTTTTTTAAATGCATCTTCGGGGGAAACATTGTTGTTCCAGTCTACATATGCCTGCGACCAAAAAACATTGGTATAGCCTAAATCACGTGTGATTGCAAGACTTCGCTCGCTATACTCTCCTTTTGGAGGCCTCAAAAAAGAAGTCTTTTTTCCGCATATTCCATATATAAGCCTATCAAGTTCATAAAGCTCTTCTTTAATTTTTTTGGTGTCCTTTATCTGAGGAATTGACGGATGGTTTACAGTATGATTTCCTATGATATGCCCTTCATCTGCCATTCTTTTTATCAGTTCGGGATTTTCCTTTACGTATGGTCCTGTTACAAAAAACGCTGCATTGATGCCTTTTTTTCTTAAGGTGTCCAAGATAACGGAGGTATATCCGTTTTCATACCCCTCGTCAAATGTCAGATATATGTTTTTTTCCGTTGTATCTTCTTTGTAAATGCAGTCGTATTCATTCATCTGTCTTATTTGGTCTTCGGTAAATTCAGGACCGTTTTCCGTTCGTCTGAAGCCCCATCCGCAAACTTTGTCAGAAAGGGTGTCGTAGTATTCCTCCGACTTTATACTACTGCTTTTTGTCGGCACGGTAGTATTTGAGCAGGCGGTAAAAAGGATTGATACACATAAAAGAAAAAACAAAGGCTTCTTCATTACATCACCTCAAAAAAATAACACTGCGAAAAACCTCGCAGTGTTATTATATTCATATCGATTGGTGTTTATGTTTTAAGCTTTCTTCTTACCACTTTTCCACCAAGCCCAGAAAGGACCTGCTATAAAAAGGGAAGAGTAAGTGCCTGCAACAAGACCTACAATGATGGGAAGAGCGAATTCTTTGATAGAATCAACGCCCATTATATAAAGCACGCCGATTGTAAGGAGTGTTGTAACAGAGGAGTTGATAGCTCTGTAATAGGAATTACTGATTGCCTCATCTGCAATTTCATCAGGTGTAGCTTTTTTCATGAAACGGATGTTTTCACGAACACGGTCAAATACAATAATAGTTGCATTGATTGAATAACCTACTATTGTAAGAATCGCTGCAATAAAGCTTGTGCTTACGTTAAACTGGAATATGGAGTAGAAACCAAGCATGATGATTACGTCATGAGCAAGAGCGACAACTGCACTTGTACCGGACTGGAAGTCAAAACGCCATGTGATATAAACAAGCATTAATACGATTGCAAGAGCAATTGCCTTTAAAGAATCTGCAATAAGGCGTCCGCTTACGCTGCCTGATACCTTATCATTTGCAAGAATGTGTTTCTGCTCAAGGTTGAATTCCTTCTTAACAGCTTCGATAAGCTTCTCACTCTGCTCATTTGTAAGCTCAACAGTTTTAACAGAAACGCCTGTTTCACCTGTTCTCTGAATTGTGATATCGCCCTTCTTTGCATATTCCTTAACGATATCGCGAATCTGGTCTTCTACCTTAGCTGTATACTTTGTTTCATTGAGGTCAAACTGGATTGTTGTACCGCCTGTAAAGTCAATACCAAAGTTAAGTCCTCTTACAAAGAGGGAAAGGATACTCAGCACTATAAGGATTGCTGAAATTGTAAAAAATATTTTGCGTTTAGATGTAGGTGACTTCATTATGCATCCCTCCTTTTAGATAAACCGTAGAGTGCGGGATTCTTGATACCAAAGCCTACGATTTGCTTAAGCAAGAACTTTGTAAGTGTTACTGCTGTAAGCATACTTACAACAATACCGATAAACAGTGTAACTGCAAAGCTCTTAACTGTACCTGTACCAAAGAGGTACAGCACAACAGATGCGATAACAGTTGTAACGTTGGAGTCGATAATAGCTACAAGGGCACGCTTGAAACCGCCGTTTACTGCTGCACCCACGCTCTTTCCTGCACGAAGCTCGTCCTTGATTCTCTCGAAAATAACAACATTTGCGTCAACCGCCATACCAATTGAGAGAATTACACCGGCAATACCTGGAAGTGTAAGGATAACAACTCTCCATGAGGGGATAAAGAAGCCTGCCATGATAAGTGTTACAAGTGAAACATATGCAATAAGTGAAACACTTGCAACAACACCGGGGAGTCTATAAATTATAATCATAAACAGCATTACAAGAATAATACCGATAAGAGCTGCCTTAAGGGATGTGTCAAGTGCAGTAGAACCAAGTGTAGGTCCAACACTTCTAAGCTCTGCATCCTTAAGCGCAAATGGAAGCTGACCGGAGTTTATAAGTGTTGCAACAGACTGAGCGGATTCGGAATCATAATCGCCTGTAATAATACAACTATCGGTGCTGATTACTTCTCTAACTGTGGGAGCCATCTGAACAGCTCCGTCAAGTGCTATTGCGATGATATTTTTGCCACTACCTGCATTTACAGCAGCCTCAGTTGCCTTGGTGAATTTTTTCTGACCTTCCTTTGTAAATGAAAGCTCTACATAGTAAACACTGCCGCTTGCTTCGCTAGTAGGACCGTACATACTTGTTGCTTTCTTTATGTTAGCCTTGGAACCATCCATGATAACATTTCCCTCAGCATCAAGAAATTCGAGCTTTGCGGTAGCGCCGATCATTTCAACAGCTTCCTGGGGGTCATCTATTTCGGGGATTTCAACACGAATACCTGTCTTGCCCTGACGTGATATTGTTGCCTCGGAATAATTCTTTTCGTCAAGACGTGAACGTATAATTGTTTCTGCTGCATCCATTTCTTCATCAGTTACTTTTGAAAGATCTTCTACATCGGGCTCAAAAACTATTATAGAGCCGCCTACAAGATCAAGTCCCTGCCTGATTCCCTTATCCTTATCAAAGGTGCTGGGAACTCGGAAGTTGCCGATTTTAACGTCAAATGCTGCAACGTAAGCACATGCAACAATAAGCACTACAACCAGCAAGAATGCAATTACATTTTTTGCTTTCATTATTGTTCCTCCTTCGTTATTTAAAAACTTCAATAACATTACTATTATATCTGTAAAACACTAAATAGTCAATAGAAAAAACTTAATTATTTAGAGTTAATCCCCCATATTCCGCCGAT
>JAZLEL010000126.1:0-2231 GCA_045615265.1 Clostridia bacterium
TAGGAAAATCAAAGATGTGAAAATTAAGGAGTTGTTTAAAATGAAAAAAGTTTTATCGTGTTTAATGTCTATTAGCGTTTTGGCTTCTACAGCGACAGCACTTGCGGCTTCTTCGGCTTTTAATCCAAATAAAGACCCGAATGGTGACGGAAGTTTGACAATTGCTGATATGGCATATATCTATCAATGTCTCGGCGGACGTTATAAACCCAGTGATTTAACCGAACTTGATGTCGACGATAATAATGTGGTAAGTGAAGTTGATGCGGTATATGTTCAAATGTATGATGCAGGAATGATTTTAGAATCCATACAGTCTGTTGAAGAATTAAATACTGTTGCTTCTACTTATAGTAATAGAACGTACAATGTTTATACTGCTGGCGGAGGAGTGTTCAGAAGGTCATATACACTTTCTGTAGAAGACGATAGCAATTCCACATCAACTCGTGAAATCATAGGAACGGACGACAGAGTAATTGATTGGACAAAAAGTGGCGTTTTAAAATTATATACTAATAACAAGTTTACTGGTACTGCATTTGTTGTAGGTGAACATACCATTGCAACAGCAGCACATTGTTTGGTTGATTCAGATAACTTTTCAAGAAGTGCTATTACTGATATAAAATTCTTTAATTCAAATGGTGTAGAAGAAGATTTTGACGTGACTCCTGTTGAATATCATATTCCTAATGATTATATTGTTAAAAATCAAAACAATCCATATAAATATTTTAACACTTATGATTATGCACTTATTACTGTACAGGAAGATTTAAGTGATTATAATATTTTTAATCTTGGTATGATGACTGATACTTTTTCAGAAGCACAGACAATAAGCGTAACAGGATTTTCAGGGGATAATAATTCTTTTGATGTGCATAATATGTATACAGCTAATGGTCATTTTGATTGTTACAAAAATAGCCAGAATGGTTACGTTTCAGACGTTTTTGAGCATAATGCAGATACAAAAGGCGGTAATAGCGGTGGACCAATATATATTATAGAATCTGTTAATGGTAATGTTTATTTTACAGTTGTGGGTATTCATGTAGGGTATAAATACATATCAAACAATAATGTAGGTACAAGAATAAATTCTGATATATTAAAATTTTACAACGGAAATACTAATCTTGTTTATTAAAGGAGTTGTTTTTATGAAAAATTTCAAAAATTTTGTTTCACTTTTAATAGCTTCTGCTTCTGTTTTTAGTTTAACAGCAACAAATGCAAACGCTGCCGTTGTTACTTATGATAAAAATTCAGATGAATACAAGGAACTGGTTGAAGGTTTTGTAGAATTTGATGACGGCGGTTTTATGAGCTTCGGTCAAGGAAATATGATTTTTAGGGCGTTTTATAACGAGGAAAAGGACGAGTTAATGAGAGTTTACTTTCCTGATGATGAATTTGCCTATAGAATTCCAAATGATGAAAATGCAGAAAAAGCCATTGAAATGACTGAAAATAATACAAACTGGAATATTATGTCAAATAAAAGAAATGATAAATATGTCTTCATTGTTGTGAGAGTTCCAAGTGATGATACAGGAAAAAATTATAAGGATGTAGCAGATTTTGCAAAAAAATTAAGAGAGCTAACCACAGTAGAAGAATTCAATTTTAGTTTCGCACTTGTTCATCCGTATTACGTACCCATTGAAACAAAACAGCTGACATATTGTTTTGGTAAGAATTATGATTGGTCTACCAATAAAGAAGAATTTATAAGATATGTTGAAGAAAACAAATTAAATTATACAATAGATTTCGGCACCGACTACAAATATTTTCCAGATGATGCTGATTCTGCTGTTACATTAATACCAAATGCTGAAACAACAATAGAAGAACGTTTCAAACTTATTAGAAAAATTGAAGACGAATTAAATTTGCGAATTTGTTCAGGAGCGATATATGAATCTGTCAGTTCGTCAGGATTTGGAGAAAGCATTGATATGGCTAATAATGTTAAAGGCGACGCAAACAACGACAAAACAACATCAATCGCCGATGCCGCCGCAATTATGCAGGCTATAGGCAACCCCGACAAGTACGCACTTTCTGCACAGGGCGAATTCAACGCTGACAGCAAGGGTGACGGACTTACAGTTGATGATGCTGTGGAAATTCAGAAGAAGCTTGCAAAAGTAACAGAATAATTATATAAACCAACCTTAATTGCAGCCTGTCATTTGACGGGCTGCGAGAGATGAAAA
>JAZLEL010000127.1:0-27392 GCA_045615265.1 Clostridia bacterium
AGTATTACACATAGATTGCACGCTTACGGGCGAATCTCCACCCATAAGAATAGCACCTACATTAATTTGTCTTGAAATGCGTCTTTTCATATTGCATCACCCTGTGAATTTCATAGTTATTTTTATTGTATCATAAAAAGCTATATCGGTAAATAGTAAATTTACCAAAAGAAAACGGTGACATTTTGTCACCGTTTTCAAAAGGGATTTCTTTATTTTACGAGTAGCAATTATTCAACAACATATACCATTTTTGCAGTAGGTGATCCTCCTGCGGGATTTGACGTAGTAACAACTATTACACGATCATGATTTGAAGCACTTACAATGCTTATATCGTTTTCTGAAACTATCTCATCATATTCAGTATTGTATATGGGAGATGAACCAACTGTATATGTTAAGAGTTTCGCCATCTTATCACCATCGCCAAGTTCTGTTGTGATATACAGAGTCTTACCGTCGTCGTTTTGTACTACTTCACCATATCTAACATAGAACTTTCCGTTTACATCTTCCACTGAGAATGATACGCCGTTTTCTGTATTGAGATTTTTTGTATCATCGTCTGCGTCATAAATCATTTCAATTCTTGATACAGAATTATTTCCTCCAAGGTAACGGATAAGGTCACCCTTGGAAACATCCTCGTAGCTTACAGACCTTTCACTGATAGTTGCATCTACATTGAATTTTTCTATATTGATAGTAATTGGTGTAATTTCCTTGCTTCCGCTTTGGTATCCTTTAATTACAAAACTATCTGTGCCAGGTTCTGTTTCTGTAACAACCATATACGGAGAGGTTGATACGAAATTAAGTGACGGGTCACTTCCATATATAAGAACCAAACCTGCTTTCTTTATAACGCTACCATCGTCAGAACCGAAAACTTCGATATATCTGTCAGTAGAGTTAAATGCCTTGGAAGCTGTCATAATAGAATATTCATTCTCTGCTGTTCTGTTATCAGGAACGTACAAAATCATAGCATCACTGAGCTGATAAGTGATAGAGTTTATTGTTACGCGGCTTGAATTCGGTGTTGTTGTACCGCTAAGAGGTGCATCATAGGTAAATACGTCACCGCTGCCGCCTGCACCTGTTGCAATTGTATCGATACCGTCAATCACTCCGCTTGTCAATGAATATTTTACAGGCTGAGCATATCCGCTTACGGGAGTAGATGTGAATATAGCATTATAAGAAGCATTGACAGTACCTGCTGATGCAGAAAGAAGATCTCTTACCTCGCTGGCATTAACAAGATTTCCATCAACCTTAAGTTTATCTTTCAAATTGATGTCTTCAATCGTTCCATCATTCTTAAGAAGTTTTATCTGGTTCCTGTCTGCATCAATTATATATCCAAACATATAAGAGCTGGACTGAGCAGCATTGTAGTTAATTGCTGCAATCTGACCTGTATGGTCAAGATAATAGTTTTTGTAGCTATCTCCGATTTCAAAAGGTGCCTTATCGCTTCCTGCATAATCTGCATAATCATTTGTCAGATAAAAAACATTATCGTTAAGTTCAACCTTTCTCCTGTCATCATAGTTTGATGTAACCTTACCGCTCTTTGCACCTGTTGTTACATACATTTTCTTAACCTTGTTTCCGGCTGCGCCAGAGGGAGATTCCATATAGTTTATTACACTATATGAAGGAAGGGACAGGGAATCAAAGCTCTTCTTTGCGCCGTTTACATAAATTACAGGCTTAGCATCAGTTGAGCTTGGGAACTGATAATATTCCTGACCTTTATATGTTTTGCCGTATTTGAAAGTTACTTTTCCGGTAGATTTAGTATAGCCGTTTACAACAAATACTTCATAGCTTGTAATCTTTGCTACTTTATTGCCGGCACTCTCAACAAGCTCAATTTTACCATTTTTGAAATTGGTCTGGAGATCTATGCTTCCGGCTGTAACATATTTTCCGTTATATATCCATGTATAAGCAGCGAGATCTACGCTCTGACGGGAACCCTTTGAATCATAGTACTTGAGTTCATTTCCGCTTATGGGACGAATTACATCCTGTTCATTAACAACGATGCTTGTAGTGTTACGCTGTGAAATAGATGTAATCTTGCGTTCAAGCTTATCGTAATATGCAAGTACATACTTTCCTATATAATCCTCAAGGTCAAAGTTTTCAACAAGCTTTTCTGCAAGCTGATACTTTTCCTCTCCTTTTGAGGTCTTAATTATAATTTCATCAGGACCGATAGCTACATGGTCAGTTTCAAGACCTGTATAATAAGTTCCTGTAACAGAGCCTGTTACCTGAACAAGATTCTGGTCGTTATTTTGTGTTTCATCCTTCACGTAGGAACCATCTTCATTAAGATTCAATGCAGGAAGGTCGATGGTGTTACTTGTAAGAACTGCAACAACACCTCTTAATGCAGGCTCTGAAATCTGTGCTGTGATAACACCTTTTGTAATACCGTGCTTATTTCCGGCTGCGATATAACCTGCAGACCATGTTGCATTGGGGTTTGTGATTATAATTTTGTTATATTCACTTTGAGCAACAATCTCGTAGCCTGCTGCGCATACAAGCATCTTTACTGCCTGCTCGTAAGTTACGGGTTCGCCTGCTCTGAATGTACCGTCATCAAATCCGTTGATGATTTTTGCATCAACAGCTGCCTTTACATAGGGACGTGCCCATGCCCTTGAAGAATCAGCATCAAGGTCTTTAAAGCCTGTGACAGCATCCGAACCAAGATTATCTGCAATACCTTTATATCTTGTAACAATAGCAGCAAACTCCGCTCTTGTAATCTGGTTTTCAGGTCTGAAGGTTCCGTCTTCATATCCTGTAATAATTCCGCCTGCCACCAACTTGTCCACAGCATCCGCTACCTGACCTTCATTGATGTCGCTGAAGCTTGCTAAAGAGGTAATACCAACCGAAGTAAGTATCATTGCAAGAGCAAGCATCATAGTGATAAGCTTCTTTAAACTTTTCATGATATCTCTCCTTTGTGTTTTTTAAATTTAAACATATCGCAATTGTATTTTACCTTGAAATAGGTGATAAGTCAATAGGTTATTACTTATAAATTGTGCAATTAACAGTATTTAATCCTTTATTTTCCATATTTTTTATCGGTGTGTTTTTTTGAAAGTACACTGATGGCACAAACTCCTGCAAACACACAACAAACCGCCAAAAGCTGGGAAACTCTTATACTTCCCATATAGAGACTGTCAGCCCTTAACCCTTCAATAAAGAATCTTCCCAGTCCATACCATGACAGGTAATTAAAAAAGGTATACCCATAAAACGGCCTTTTTTTATGAAGGCGTGACAGAATAATAAAGCCCACAAGATTCCACAAGGATTCATATAAAAATGTAGGGTGCACGGGAGAAAAGCCATTTATACTCATACCCCAGAAATAGCTGCAATACCCACCATATGCTTCAGCGTTGACAAAATTTCCCCAACGCCCTATAATCTGCCCTATCATAAGGCCCATACTGCAAATATCAAAGAGCTTGAGAGTGTTGATTTTCTTAACTCTGCAATACACTATTCCCGTTATTACAGCACCTATTATTGCACCATAAATGGCTATTCCGCCCTCCCAGATTTTAAAAACGTCCATAAAATTATCACGGTAGCTATCCCATGAAAAAACAACATAGTATGTACGTGCAAAAATCACCGAGACAGGAAGTGCATAAAGCAAAATATCCGAAATAGTATCAGGTGACACTCCCTCACGCTTTGCCACACGGCAACAATATAAAAATGCGAGAACAATTCCTACTGCAATCAGTATTCCATACCATCTTACTCCACCGAATACAGGGATATTGATTGCAACAGGGTTTATATCAAAGCTTATCCCCATACGGGGAAAAGAAATGTTATTCATACGTATCATTCCTTTCGGTCGTTATAAAACCTACATAGCTTTAGGATTTACTACTGATGTTGAACACTGTTTCTCGTCAAATAGCTCCTCAAGCCTTTTTTGTGCTTCTTCAAGTGTAAGTGACTGACATATCTTTGCATAGTCAAAAAGATTTACACCCTTGTGATATGCCATCATATACTCGTTGCCAAAGCCTTCAATACGGTCAAGAATTTCTATAAAGTTGCCACAAAGAACTTTCTTTGCTCTTTCAAAAGCATCCTTATCGATACCGTTTTCCTTTGCAGATTTTACTGTGGCAAAAATTTCATTTTCAACCTGATTCACATTGTCAGATTCGCCGAAAAATGCAGCATATCCACAACTGTCTTCATACTCATAAAAGGCTGAAAAGCTTTTATTGATTATACCTTCGTCATAAAGTTTTTTATAAAATGCACTGCTCCTTCCAAAAAGGACACGCAAAATGCAGCTTGTAAGTGTTTCTCTTTTTAGGAGTTCGTCACTGTTTCCGCCAACCTCAGGGTCCTTGAAACCTATCATAAACAGGGGCATGGGAACATCAAACTGTGCCTCAATACGTCTTTTAAAGGCCTGTGATGATTCTTCCGGGAAAACCTGAGTTATTTCTCCGTGCGGAGTATCGTGCTTGATACATTTTTCAACATACTGCCATATCTTATTTTCATCGAGGTCACCTACGCATATAAGCGCCATGTTTGAGGGATGATAAAAGGTGTTATAGCACTTATACAAAAGCTCTGGTGTGGTTTTCATAATTTCTTCCACGCTACCCGCAATATTTATTCTTACAGGGTGCTTTTCATACATCGCCTCAAGGCAATTATACATACAGGTCTGCTCGGCATCATCTTCGTACATCCTTATTTCCTGTGCTATTATACCTTTTTCTTTCTCAACATTCTCTTCAGTAAAATAAGGGGTCTGAACAAAATTGAGCAGTATTTCAAGATTTTCATAAAAATAATCTGTACAACTGAAAAGGTAATTTGTTACCCCGAAGCTTGTAAATGCATTTGCATTTGCTCCGTATTTTGAAAAGTCATTAAAGGCGTTGCTTCCGTCAGGCTGTTCAAAAACCTTGTGTTCAAGGAAATGTGCAATACCATCAATAACCTTTGTAGGCTCACTCTCGCCCGGCACAACAAACTCTGTATTTATAGAGCCATACTTTGTGCTGAATGTTGCATAGCTCTTTTTAAATCCGGGTTTCTTTATAAGTATCACCTTAAGTCCGCTCTTATGGGTGGCAGAATAAACAGTTTCGCCAAGTGAATCGTAATATGTCTTTTTAAACTCCATTATTCTTCCTCCCTGTCCATATAATATACGGTATCAAGCTTCATACCATTTGCTGCATCAATAATTTCCTGTCGGGTAACGGCAAAAATCTTATCAGTCATTTCCTCGATTGACACATCACTTCCTAAAAGAAGCTGCATTGTATAATATTCTTCCATTGCTGCTATACTGTCAAGGTTAGACTCATATGCAGTAACAAGATGCTTTTTCGCAAACTCTATTTCTTCTTCGGAAAATTCGCCATTTTTCATAAGCTCCTGCTGGTGCATAATTTCATCGTAAGCAGTTTTAAAGTTTTCAAATTCTACGCCGCTGCGCACAATCATAATCTCTTTAAGGCGGTCAATTGAGCTTCCCACATAGTAACACAGGCTAAGCTTTTCACGGACATTGTTAAAGAGCTTGCTTATAGCACTGCCCCCGAAAATGCTGTTATAAACAAGCACTGCGGGGTAATTTTCCTGAGAGGTTTTCTCCTTGCTCCTAAATCCCATACAAAGCTTTCCCTGTGTAACATCCATTCTGTCGGTAACAGAATTGACGGATGACGGAGCTTCCTTATGGATTTCCGAAATTTCGACACCTTCACGGGGAGAAAGGTCAGCTGCAAATTTTTCTGCAGCTGAAAAAGCGGCTTTTTCATCAAAATTACCGCTGAAGATTATATCAATTCTGCTTTCCTTAAGTATTTTTTTGTAATGAGCATACAGCTTTTGTGCATTAATTTCATCTAGTTTTTCGATATATCCCATAGGATTTACTCCGTATGGCTCATTCTTACACATTTCCTCCTGCAATCTCTGGACACTGTACGTTCTTTTATCATTTTTCTGGGAAAGAATTTCATTTTGGATATTTTTCTTTTCGAGATTTACTATATCTTCACTGAAGCTTTCCCCGCTTCCTCCCAAAAAGGCTATATCGTGAACGAGATTCACTGCACGCTCAAAGTTACCTTTTTTATCAAGAGCTTCATCGCTGACTGTCTGTACACCGATTTTTATTACCTGTCTTTCGCCGTATTTACTTGCTCTGGCGATTATATCTCCGCCATAGAGATTTTCAAGCTCCTCCGATATTTTTTGTGCATCGGGAAAATTCTTACTCTGCATTCTTAATACTGCAGCAGTAAGAGTGTTATAGGTTGCCTCCTCTTTTGTAAGGGGGCGGTGTATAAGCACGCATACCCTGAATGCCTTAAACTTTTTATCTCTCACAGTATAAAGATTTATACCTTTTTTGATTTCGGTTTTAATCATTATGCGTTTCCTTTCCACTTTATGTAATGCAGGGGACCCCCTGCGTTTTTTACTTATTATTGTTATTGTTTTTATTTGTATCATTCTTATTGTCGGTCATATCGTCAACAGCGTTTTCAACTCCGCCTACGGCATCGTCAACAGCATCTGTTGCCCCGTCCACAACATTTTCAGCTCCGTCTGCTGCATCGTTTACAATATTATCGTCACCGTTTTCATCAATGACGCCGTCACCATCCTGAACAACGCCGTTCTGGGCATCGTTTGTATCGTTTGCATCATTTCCTCTGTTGTTTCCACAGGCGGTGAAAATCATCATAAGTGCAGCCATTAAACAAATAAGCTTTTTCATTGTAAAAAATCCTTTCTATATTGGAATATATGCCTATTATTTCTCATTTTTTTATAATTAAACATAAATTTGAGAAACAATTTTTTGACATACTTCATAATCTGTTATTGTAAGGTAACCATTGAAGAATTGTCCGAACCCGCCTCAAACGTAGAAATTTAGGCATCTTTCGGCTTGTCATTCTTGAAAGGCGACAGCCTGTCTGCGTCCTCCGCACCAAAATATGCACAAAATTTCGTTCGTTTGAGGTTCGGAGAATTTTTTGCAAACTATTTTTCTGCCGATACAAGGCAAAAACGAAGTCCATACTATCGTATGGGCAAGGCGTTTAACGACGTAGCGGCACAAAAGAGGAAGCAAAAAACGTGGTTCGGATAATACTTCAATGGCTAACCTACTTAATATAGATTAATTTTTCAAATTTGAAAGGAGCTACTATTATGTGCTTTGGAAATAATAACAATGGTTGCGGTTGCGAATGGATTCTCTGGATTATCGTTATCGTAGTTATCCTCAACTGCATCTGCGGTAATAACAACGACGGCGGTTGCGGCTGCGGTTGCTAAAAGCGCAAAGCAACGCTTTGCTTTCGAAAGAAAAGGTGTTTCCACCGTTTTCTTTCGAGCATCTCGGAGTTGTTCGCTCGCGCCGTCGTGCATCGCATAGCGATGCGACTCGCAACTCCGCAAGGAATGGTCTGCGGAGGCACCTGTCCTCCTTGACCATAAATTTTAATACAGGGTGTCACTTTATAGTGGCACCTTGTGTTAATTATATTCTTTATTACTAAGCTTTTCTGCAAAAATTTTAAGAGCTTTTCCTCTGTGGCTGATTAAGTTTTTCTCTTCGGGAGAAATCTCTGCCATAGTTTTATTAAACTGTTCTACATAGAAAACGGGGTCATATCCGAAACCGTTTTCACCTTTAGGCTCATAATCAATTTTGCCTTCGCACTCGCCTCTGGCAGTTATTATTCCTTCTTTTCCCACAAGGGTGATTGCACATACAAAACGCGCTGTACGTTTTTCATCAGGAATATCCTTCATATTTTCAAGAAGAAGCTTTACTCTTCCCTTGTCATCGAATCCCTCGCCACCATAGCGTGCACTGTATACTCCTGGTTCTCCACCCAGTGCATCTACACAAAGGCCGCTGTCATCAGCAATTGCACTTATTCCTGTCGCCTCATAAATCGCCTTTGCTTTAAGCATGGAGTTTTCTTCAAAGGTAGTCCCCGTTTCTTCAACATCAATGTCTACCCCTGCTTCCTCCTGGCTTATTATTTCAAAGCCTTTTAAGATTTCACCAAATTCACGCAGTTTATTTTTGTTTTTGGTTGCTGCAATTATTTTCATTCTGATTCCTCCAGTATCTCTCTCAGCTTTTTCACAAAGCTTTCCGTCTGCTCTTTTGTTCTTTTGGATGGACCTTTAAGCCGTCCCCCTGCATTTCTGACCTTTTTGGCAATAAAACGGCTCATCAAAAGAGAATCAATATTTTTGTCAGTATACTCAAGCCCGTTCTGGTTTATAATCCTCGCACCCCTGGAAAGCGCCATTGCCGCCAGTGCATAATCCTGCGTTACGGCAACATCGCCCTTTGAAAGCATATTTACAATCCTGAAATCTACACTGTCTGCCCCTTTTTCCACAACAATTGTTTGTACTCCATCCTTTTCGATACGATGCGATGTATCACAAACTATTATACATTCTTTTTTGAATTCACGACATAGATAAACCGTTTCGTTCACTACGGGACAACCATCGGCATCTATAAAAACTTTCATAACTCTTCAAGCTCCATACTAAGTTCTTCCCATTCCTGCATGAGTGATGTCTGCTCCTCTTCTTTTTCAGAAAGCTTGGCACTTAATTCAGTTATTTTTTCGTAGTCACTCCCAGCAGAATTAATTTCCTCATTTAAAAGCTCTATATCTTTCTCGCAAGCTTCTATCGCCTCTTCTGTACGTTTGATTTTGCCCTCCAGCTTGCGGCGTTCACTTTGAAGCTTCTTTTGTTTTTGATAATCATTAGGCTCTTTTTTGGGTTTCTCTGTTTCGGCAACGCTCTCTACGATGTTAGTGGCAATTTTATTTACATAATCATCATAGCTAAGATTATATGAGTTTACTGTTCCGTTTTCAAAAGCAAGAATCTTATCTGCCATTTTGTTAATAAGATAGCGGTCGTGGCTTATGATAAACACTGTTCCCTCAAAGTTTGAAATTGCTTCTTCCAAAGCTTCTTTAGAGCGTATATCAAGATGGTTTGTCGGCTCGTCAAGAAGAAGAAAATTTGCCCCTGTGAGCATTATCTGAAGAAGCGATAGGCGGGCTTTTTCTCCACCCGAGAGGGTGTCTGTCATTTTAAAAACATCGTCCCCGCGGAACAAAAATGCAGCAAGTGCATTTCTTATCTGTGTTCTGTCCATTTTTGGGTAAACGTCCCAAAGCTCGCTTTCAACGTCCTTACCCCCTGCGATATCACTTCTGTCCTGGTCATAGTATGCACAGTCCACATTGGTACCGAAAAACACTGCTCCGTCAGGTGACGGGACAGTTCCTTTTATCATTTTATAAAGAGTTGATTTTCCGCAACCGTTAGGTCCGATAAGAAAAACCCTTTCCCCTCGCTTAATCTCAAAATTAACATCCCTGAAAAGCGATTTTTCGCCATAGGTTTTTTCAAGACCGGTTACCTTCAGTACATCGTTACCGCTTTTTCTTTCTGCGGTAAATCTGAACTTTATTTTTGAAGTATCCTCTTCGGGTTTTTCCAAAGTTTCCTTAAGGCGGTCAATGCTTTTTTGCTTATGCTCGGCGGTACGGATATTTCTTTCCCTGTTCCAGCGTTTCTGTTGCTCAATAATACCCTCTATGCGTTTGATTTCCGCCATAGTATTTTCATATTTATTCTGTGCGGCTTCCTGCACCTGTTCTTTTTTCTTGATGTATGTGGAATAAGAGCCGGTATAACAAGATACCCGCCTGTTTTCAAGTTCAATTGTAGTATTGGTCACTCTGTCAAGGAAATATCTGTCATGGCTTATTACAATAAATGCCTTGTTACAGTTTTTCAAGAAATCCTCCAGATATCTCACAGAATCAATATCAAGGTGATTTGTAGGTTCATCAAGAAGGAGGAAATTTGCTTCTGAAAGAAGTGTCCTCGCAAGAGAAAGCCTCGTTTTCTGACCCCCTGAAAGAGAGTTCATTGGAAGATTGAGCTCGCTTTCAAGAAAGCCAAGTCCCAAAAGCATACTACGTGTTCGGCTACGAAAGGTAAGTCCGTCATTTCTTATATACTCAGTGTTAAGAGCTTCCTGCCTGTTTATAAGGCGGATGGTATCCCCCTCTCCCTTTTCAAGGCAAAGACGGATTACTTCCATTTCCTTTTCAATCTCAAAAAAATGCGAAAAAACCTCCAGCGTATAATCATACGCCGTAAGGCTTTCCGATGAGGGAGGTGTCTGCTCCATAATTCCTATTTTAAGTTCGGAGGATTTTATAATATCTCCTGTATACTCATCCTCTTCCAAAATGGTACGAAACAGCGTGGTTTTACCCACGCCGTTTATTCCGATAAATCCCATTTTTGTGTTACTTTCTATATTAAAAGATACGTTCTCAAAAATAACTCTTTCACCAAAGCTTTTTGAAACGTTATTAAGTGTTAATAGACTCATTAATTTTCTCCGTGTTTATCTCTTTCTAGTCAATAATTCCCATATCTCTCATCAATTTTGTGCGCTGATCAATAGTAGGATTCTCCGCTTCGTTGTACTTAAAAGCCGAAAGGCTTCGTTTTCTTTTTATCAGCATCATTAAAACATCAAAAATTCTGTTTGCGTATGCTATGGGATAAAAAATGAATGACCTTTCTAAATATTTATATCCTTTGCTGATAAGAAATCTTCTGCTGGGCAAAAATACACTTTTTAATATGCTTATTCTGCGTTTTTTTCCTATTTTTGCACTAAACTCCTCTTTTCCTATTTCTTCTCTTCTTCTTAGGAAATTCTCATAAAATCCAAGACGCTCAACTTCACCGAATCCAAAAGTTCCGCCTTTCTCAACATCAGTAAGGATTTTATCAGCCATATCCAGCGAGTAATCATCAAAATCCAAATCAAAATATTTTACACCGATACCTAAGATATTTTTTATGAAATTTTCAAATTTAATTTCTCTAAGAACAGTAAAGTATTCTTCAATATTTATCTCGTCTTTATAAGAATTAATGTAGGCGAGCAAATCTGTAATCTGTCTTATTCCGCACCCTTCTTTGACAAAATGTTTGATAAGATGTGCAGTTAAGAAATAAAGTCCGTCCTCCACACCAAGCGAATTAACCGAAAATCCGCTGTATGTTTCTATATTTATAAATGGTTGAGAAAAGGTAAATTTATTTTTGAGAACAACATCCTCAAACCTTTTGCTATAAAGTCTTACGTGAACTTCAATCAGCCCTCCGCTTTTATCATGTGCTTCAAAATGGTGCTTTTCTTTACCGCGTGGACTTATTGTCATTCCCATATTTTCCAATGTGGTCATAACTGTCTTTTCTTTTTCAGGGGGGATCAATAAGTCAATATCTCCTGACACCCTCAACTCAGGCATATGATAAGATGTTGCTACTGTACATCCCTTTAAAACACAGTATTCAACACCTTCTTTATCAAGGTTATCAATAATTTTTTTTAAGCAATACTGTTTTCTTTCATTAGTTGCTATTGTTTTCAAGAAAATTCCTTCCCACTGGAGGGAGGGATTTTCTTGTTTAGGTGATATAACAGGGTATACAAGCGGGAATATACCTTGTCTTAGTGCAAGTTCGAATATTTTTTCATATTCTTCGTCCAGAATATAGTCAGTCTTTTTTCCAAATACCGATTGTTTAAGAACATTCAGCATTTGCTGAAACTGTATCGTCATGGTTTTCCCCCTCTTTAGGAGCATTTATCTTTCCGGAATAAAATTGCAGCACATGTGCAAGCATCAGCCAGAACGGTGCGTTTCTCCACATATCAGAAGAAAACATCATCTTTGGCACACAAATAAGCAACATATACAAAACGAAGGCACTTTCCTCTCTGTCTTTGCCTTTAAACGCATATTTTATCGTTTTAAATAAAATAGACAGAACAGGGATTGTTAAAAGCAATCCCCCATCGTACAAAAGCTGAAGAAGAAAGTTGTGGGGATAATTAATCCTGCCATACGAATTATACCAGATAGTAGATATCCCGTGTCCCCAGAAAGGTGACTTCATAATTTCGTTAATGGTATAATTAAAAATAGAATCTCTGCCGTTTGACAGGTCACCTTTTTCCTGTAACCTCAGAGTTTTCTGGATAAAGTTAGCTTCAATGTCAAAGGACATCAAAAAATCATTTACCCAGCCAAGAATCTGATAAAAATTAGCGTATATAAAGAATACTGCTGCCATTACCAAAACAAGACGGAATGTAATTTTTCTGCTTTCTTTACCTCCCCAGTTTTTTATATAAAGGCAAAATACTGTTATCATTACAGCTAATGCAATACCTCGGTTTCCCTTCAGTACAACCTCCAGCAAAAAGGAGAAATCAATAATGTAGCATATTTTATCAAAAACTTTCCCTTTGCGTCTGAAAAAGAAGAAGTGAATTACACCTGACAGAAATACAGGCATCATCGCAAATGAACTTCCCATACTTACAGTAGCATCTTTCATAAATCCGCCAAGAAGGTCATTATGAAAAGGAATTGCCAAAAGGGATATATACATAGCATATCTTAAAATTCTTTCCTTATCACACTCGTACACGCCAATTAGCGATGTCAAAGCAAAATAAAAGTAGAAATCATTTCTTGATACAATGGGGAAACTAACACCGGTTGTTACAACATAAAATGCTATGATAAACGTTACGTATATTATCGTAATAATCCGCACACGTATATTTACCATCTGCCGGATATTCAAAAAAGCCACTCCTAATACAATAGCAATATTTATAACCATACCGCCTGTATCAAAAGCAATACCTATGAGAGCATTCAAAAAACTAATGCTTATTATATAGGCATAAATAAAGCTCATAAGTATGTATTTTTGCTTTGGCTTAACCAAGTTATTATCCATAAATGTGCTCCTAACTAATTATCGTCATTTCCCTTTTATTACCGTTAAAGGAAATATATGCGATGCCTCCTGAATATGTGCACTGTTCCATAGCACCGCACCTTGACCTATGTGGGAATACTTTTCAATAAGGCAGTGGTGGTCTACAATCGCACCGGCATTTATAATTGCAAAAGCTTCTGTCTGCACAAAGGCATTTACAATCACACTTTTTAAGATAATATTTCCTTTTCCTATCTTTGCACTGTCACTTATGTTAGCAGTTTTATCAATCACTGTAAGATAGTTTAGTTCGGGATACTTCTCTGCTATCACTTTGCGTGTAGATGGGTTTCCAATGGATATGACAAAAAATACGTCCTCTGATACAAATTTGGGGATATCTTCTATCTTCCCCAAATACGGGTACTCAATGTTACCCCCGGAAATTCTTGCATCATCAATTATTCCCTCTATTATAAACTGTGAATACGCATCATTATCTAAAATAGCATCAATTACGACCGAAGAAAATGTTCCACCGCCGATAAGTATAACTTTCTTCATAACAAAGTCCTATCTGTTTTCATACATTTTTTTATAATAGTCTTTGTATTCTCCGCTTATGATATTTTCCCACCAAGGTCTATGTTCAAGATACCACGTAATGGTAAGTTTAATTCCGTCATCAAATTTTGTTTCGGGAAGCCATCCAAGTTCACGATGAATCTTTGCAGGGTCAATTGCATAACGCATATCGTGTCCTTTGCGGTCAGTAACGTAAGTAATAAGACTTTCAGGTTTATTAAGCTCCTTAAGTATGATTTTTACAACGTCAATATTGGCTTTTTCATTATGACCGCCAATATTATATACCTCGCCCACTTTTCCATTATGAATAATAAGGTCAATTGCACTGCAGTGGTCTTTAACATAAAGCCAGTCACGCACGTTAAGTCCCTCGCCATATACGGGAAGCGACTTATCTGCAAGTGCATTTGCAATCATAAGGGGAATAAGCTTTTCGGGAAAATGGTATGGTCCATAGTTATTTGAGCAACGTGAGATAGTTGCAGGGAAATTATATGTCCTGCAATATGCCATAACAAGCAGATCCGCTGCTGCCTTTGAGGCAGAATACGGACTGGATGTATGTATCGGGGTATCCTCGGTAAAAAACAAATCAAGTCTGTCAAGAGGCAAATCGCCATATACCTCGTCAGTTGAAACCTGATGATACCTTTTCACACCAAACTCGCGGGATGCATCCATAAGAACCTGTGTACCAAGAATGTTGGTCTTAAGGAACACCTCGGGTGTTTCAATACTTCTGTCAACATGGCTTTCTGCTGCAAAGTTTACAACTGTGTCAAATTTTTCACTTTCAAAAAGTTTTCTTACAGATTCCCTGTCTGTAATGTCACCTTTTACAAACTTGAAATCGGGATTTTTCATTGCTTCATCAAGGGTTTCAAGGTTGCCTGCATATGTGAGTGCGTCAAGGCATACTACCTTATAGTCCGGATGCTTTTCAAGCATATAGTATATAAAATTACTGCCGATAAAGCCGGCACCGCCTGTAACAAGAATTTTCATAGAAGTCACTCCTTTGCTATTTCAAGAATATACTGACCATAATCGGTCATTTTTAATTCTTCGCCAATTGCATAAAGCTGCTCTTTTGTAATAAAGCCTCGTCTATAAGCAATTTCCTCTATGCAAGAGATATACATACCTTGTACATTCTGCACAGTCTGTACGAATTGGCTTGCCTGAAGCATACCTGCAGGAGAGCCTGTATCAAGCCATGCCATACCGCGGTTGAAGAGCTTAACCTTGAGGTTACCTCTCTTAAGGTATTCGTTATTTACAGCGGTAATCTCAATTTCGCCACGAGCCGACGGTTTTACATTCTTAGCAATTTCAATTACGTCATTATCATAGAAATAAAGTCCGGGTACTGCATATTTTGACTTGGGATTTTCCGGTTTTTCCTCAATGGAAACGACGTTGAAATCCTTGTCAAATTCAACTACGCCAAAAGCTCTTGGATCACTTACCGGATATCCAAAAATTGTGGCACCGGTGTTATTTTCTAATGCGTCACGCAGAATTTTTGTAAAATTCTGTCCGTAGAAAACATTATCGCCCAAAACAAGACACACACTGTCGTTTCCTATAAATTCCTCACCTAAAATAAAGGCGTCCGCAAGTCCTCTGGGAGTATCCTGCACTTTATATGAAATGCTTATTCCAAGCTTCTCACCTGTGCCGAGGAGTTTTTCATATATGGGGGTATCTTCGGGGGTAGAGATAATAAGAATATCTCTTATTCCCGCCAGAAGAAGTGTGGAGAGAGGATAGTAAACAAGGGGTTTATCATAAATGGGGAGAAGCTGTTTTGATACAGTTTTTGTCATCGGGTAAAGGCGTGTTCCCTTTCCGCCTGCTAGAATTATACCTTTCATCATTCTCACGTTCCTTTTATATCTTTATTTTAAAATAATATCGCAAATTTTGTTTACATCTTCCTCTGTAAGACCTGCATACATCGGAAGTGTCAATACATTTTCAGAAATATTTTTTGCAATGGGTGTTTCTCCCCTAAACTTTCCCTTGTAACAAGAAAATTCATTGGTTATGGGATAGAAATACTTTCTTGCAAAAATGCCGTTTTCGGAAAGCTTTTCTGCCACTTCATCACGATTATATTTGTATCCGTCAAACACAACGGGGAAATATGCGTGATTTTGTGTTATGCCCTCCTGCACGGGAGAAAGCTTAATTCCGTCAACATTTTCAAGGTGAGCACGGTAAGCTCTCTCTGCCGATTTCCTTTCGGCAATATTTTCGTCAATATATTTAAGGTTACAAAGTCCCATTGCTGCCTGAAACTCGTTCATTTTGGCATTTGTACCTACCATATCAACACTTTCAGGACTTGTAATACCGAAGTTACGAAGTGAAGAAATTTTACTTTCAAGAGATTTATTACTATATGTAAGACATCCGCCCTCAATGGTATTAAACACCTTGGTTGCGTGGAAGCTGAACATACTGACATCACCGAAACTTCCGATGCCTCTGTCCCCTACCTTTACACCGAAAACGTGTGCCGCATCGTAGATAACCTTGAGATTATGTTTTTTGGCGATGGCATCAATTTTTTCCACATCGCAAACATTTCCGTAAACGTGCACGGGCATAATGGCACTTGTCTTGTCGGTTATGAGTGCCTCAATTTTATCTGCATCGATAGTATATGTATCGGGGTCCACATCACAGAATACAGGTGTTAATCCACAGTCAACAATTGCATGGGTTGTGGACGCAAAGGTAAACGGTGTTGTGATAACCTCTCCCGTAAGCTCTAGCGCACGGATTGCGATACACAGAGCAAGATGTCCATTTGTAAAAAGGGATACATTGTCTACTCCTAAGTAAGCACTTACCTTGTCCATAAATTCGTTATGGATTGGTCCCATATTTGTAAGCCATTTTGATTCAAATATTGGTTTTATCGCCTCGCAATACTCCTCATAGGAGGGCATTGACGAGCGTGTTACATTGATTTTTGTCATTAGAAAGTCTCTTTTCAAATTAATTTTATAAATCAGTCAGCAGGTCATGACGCATAATATCTTCGCCATCTGTTCCTATTACCTTTATTCTTTTTGCAATTTCATTGTGCTTTTCTGTAAGCTCAGCGAAAGAGTCTGCACAAACTGAAAATCCGCCTATTCTATCACCGCTGTTTTCAACAGTATCAAATTTTGCACCTTTCCATTTAAAAAGGTAATAATCTTTCATTATACCTTCCTGTTTCAATTCTTCAAAACCTTCCAGTCTTTCAAAACACCCTGGCTTACAATAGATAAATTCATTCACAAAATATTCAGATGCAGGCGGTTGTTTTTCGTAATGCGGTTTCTCGCCCAATGTTAAGTCTACAACAGCTTTTATAACATCAAACCTGCTGGCATTCTCTATGAGTATATATTTAACTCCTCCGCCTGTACGTGCACTGAATTCGAGAACGGATATTTGTTTGCCATCGGTTATAAGTTGTACCAACATAGGAGTATTTTGAAGACCGAAAGCATCCGCTATTTTCTGCACAGTTTCTTCTATTTGAGGCATAACGCTGTTGGCTTCCTTAACAGGGTATCCTCCGCGGAAAATGACAAATTTTTCGTCTGATGCAATTTTATCTGATTTTGATACTGCCAGAACATTTGCTTTTCCATCCTCAACATACACATCAACGCTGATTTCAACACCCGAAACAAACTCCTCTACAACTGCAGTATCTGTACGGCTGTATTCTACCGCTTTTGCAAATGCTGTTTCCAATTCTGTATAATTGTTAACTTTTTTAACACCCTTTGAACTGTTACAGTCAACAGGCTTTACAATCATTGGATATTTGAGTCCTGATATCTCATCTTTATTCAATTTCCCTGCCGTAATATGTTTTGCAGTAGGAATATCGTTCTCAACAAACACTCTTTTCATATATTCCTTATTGGTTACGTTGAGTGCCGTCTTGTAGTCTATGTAGCAAGGCAATCCCAATTCTTCAGAAACCCGTGCCACAGTCAAAAGTGCCTGATCTGTACAAGCAGTGATAAGAAAGTCAACCTTTTCTTTTTTTGCTACTTCCGTTATACCGTCAATATCAAGGGTCGAAACCTGATAGAAAAAATCAGCATACTCTCTTGCCACTGGTTTTTCATAATAGTCAGCAAGCACAACCTCTATTCCTCGGCTTTTTATTTCATTTATTAAGGCAATCTGCGGAAATCCGCCTGCTAAAACAAGTGCTTTCATTTTTTCCTCCTGATACCGACTTTAAAAAAGCCTCCTGCGATTTTCAAGATATATTCAAACGATTCCAATTTCAATAGTTTTGATACAACAATGTAAATAGCCGCACCTGCTAATAGCTGAACTATTATTTGCAGTATCACTTGCATTTTTATTAATCCTATCAAGGAGACTATAACTATCATTGCAAACAGAGGAGCAACCCCGTTAAACAGGTCTTTTATCTGTTCAAGATAACCATAGCCCAGAAGTCTTTTGTTTGGTTTTGAATTTATAAATGAATTCAAAGCTGCTACAAAAATTTCGCTCACAGCTATAACAAGTACACCATACTTCATCACGAGTAAGATAATAGTTATACCAAGAACTTTCTTTATTATCTCAAGCTTAAGAAAAATGTCGCTTCTCCCCATTGCCTTAATTGCCTGAAGATTTGCGGTGTGCATAGGTCTTATTGCCATAATAAGGCACGATATCTGCAGGTATGGAACACAAGGTAGCCACTTTTCTGTAAGAAGCATTTTTACAAATGGTTCTGCAATTAATGCCAGCCCAACCATTAAAGGAAGCATAATATAACTGCTTATTCTTATTGAACGGCGGGTTATGGCCTTTATCTGTTCTTTTTTATCCTGTGCATCTGACATTGCAGGGAAAAGAACACTTTGTATTGAAGAGTTAATATTTGTTATGATGAGATTAGGGAAGCTTTTTCCCTTATTGTAATATGCCAAGTCGGCTGACGTATACACTTTTCCTATTACAAGACTTCGAAGTTCACTATATCCAGTATCAAGGAGTGATGAACAAAGAAGCTTCCATCCATATGAAAAAAGTTTAGAGAGTCTTTTGAAAGAAAATAATAGTTTTGGTCTCCATCTCACAGTAAACCACAAGACTACTGTGTCAGTTACCGTATTGGTCAAATATTGGCCTACAAGAGCCCATATTCCAAATCCGTTATACGCCATTACAATACCTACAACAGCAGATGCGAGAGTTCCGCCCAAGGTTGACCAGAAGAATCTGCGGAACATCATCTTTCTTGCGACATATGCATGCTGTACACTGTTGACACTTGCCACAATTAATCTAAGTCCCATCACCCTTAATGTCGGGGTTAGAATCGGGATTTCATAGAATGATGCAACAAACGGAGCCGTAAAATATACCACCAAATAAAAGGCTATCCCCATAAAGATATTAAAATAGAACACTGATGAGAAGTCGACATCATCTGCATCTTTTTTTTGTATAAGAGAATTTCCGAACCCGCTTACTACAAAAACATTTGCAATGGCAATAAATATATTAACAATGGCTATTGCTCCGTAATGTGAGGGGGTCAGGAGCCTTGCAAGAATTATTGAAACCAAAAAGGTTACAAGCTGGGCTAAGATGCGTTCAGCAAATTTCCATATAAGACCTGACATTACTTTAGATTTTATATTTTTATTGTCCATGAATAAGTATCCTTCTTCTTACTTCAATTTTACTGTCGTTTCAAAACAACGGGGTTGAACGGCGTTTGTTCTTCTTTTTAATTAAATGCATCCAGCAGGGTTTTCCATGCTGATATTGCCTTTTCCCTACTATAAGGGATCAGTCCATCATATAACTTTTCAGGATATTCTGCCTTTTTTACAAATTCCTCAAAATCCATATTATCAATCTCATTAATAGTATAACAAGGCATTCTGCCAAAGTCAAAAGCTTCTTTTATTACACCTTCACCGTTTAAGAAAATCTTTTTTCTTAAAAGCAAAAGGATTGCTATATTTCCAAGTGCGTATGAGCCTGCTCCGTCAAATACAGCAACATCCATTTTGCTTAGGAACCTGACATAGTCGTCATATGGCATAAATTCATCGACAGTAATTATATTTTCTCTGGATAGTTCTTTTATGTACGCCATAAGGCTGGCTTTATAATTCTCTTCACCATATGAAACAGGGACATATATACGTATTCTGTTTTCATATTTTAAAAGTTTATTAATAACCTCTATATGATTATTGTAGGGCCATGCACTATGCCCCACAACCACATTTATAACACCATCTTTTTTATGTAAATCTATGTTCGCCATCTCTAATATTTCTTCACGTTTTCCAAGTCCATAGGTCATAGGATATAACTGAATATCCTTTAAAACTTTTCTAATAGCGACTTCATCTACGGAGTTTGCAATGCCTATTGCTGCCAGGTGAGAAATTTTTTTCAGATATATAAAATTTAAAATCTTTTTTGCGGCATTTTTCAGGGTTTCACCCTTTGTACATGAATAACCTAAGCTTCCTCCCCAAAATCTCCAAATGATTTTTCTCAAATTCCTGCGTTTTATTTTTAATCCAAAGATAACGTCTAAACGCCCGTGGAGAAATAGATAGTTACATCTATCGGCATATTTATTTATTAAGTGACAGTTTGATACATCCAATACTACATTGTCATATTGTTTTATGCAATTATAAACTTTTTCACGTGAAGTTACCAACAAATGCTCTTCACTTTTAAACACATCGGGATTATTGTTTATAATTTCTGCCAGTTTAACACTAAATTTAGTTTCATTTTGCCGTAATATGTGAACATATTTTACCTTGTCCATTTTAAACATCCTTTTTTCAAGAAGAATAATAGTTAAAAAAGCTTCCTTTTAAGATACTTACTTCCGGAAATTAAATATTTTACCATACACTTTAGCGGATTAGATGTTTTCCTTGCCCACTTAATACTCTCTTTTATATTTCCGTTTTTAAGATATTCTTTACCTATATCTGTATAATGCATATCGTAGAATCTTTTTTGCTCAGTGGTAGTTAATTTTTTAACTATATATTCAATTTTTTCAAGGAAATGAATTCTGTTTTTTTCATAAACCTGCGGGTTTGGTGCGATATGCCTGTTTGTGAAATATCTTTCTGAACCGATATAATCGACATGGGCAATCTTATACTTATCTAAAACCCTGGTCAAAAACTCCCAATCCTGATGTCTTTTAAAGGACTCATCAAACCCATTTGCGTAATCAACAGTTTCACGTCTAAGCATTATAGAGTTTGTTCCTATGGGGACATCGTGCATCAAGTACTCAAACAATATATTTCCGGATTTATTCGCTACTAAAAAATCATCTTTTTGGTCTTCGCTGATTCTGTGTGCATCGCAGTATGTAACCCCATATTCTTCCGAAAGGGTTTCAAACATTTCAATATGCTTTTCAATATTTTGGGGAGTGTACTTATCATCATCATCCAAAAAAGAAATAAATTCCCCTTTTGATGCTTTTATACCGGTATTTCGAGCTGCTGAGCCGTTAATGTTATACTCATGAACAAGATAATTTATTTTACCTTCATTTATGTATGAATTAAGAGCTTCCTCTGTTTTAAGCTGCTGTGGCGTACCCTTTCCGTTGTCATCTACAACGATTACCTCTATATTTTTATAGGTTTGGTTTAAAACACTGTCTACGGCTCTGCATATATTATCGCTTCCTTTATGTGTAGGAATAATAACCGAAACCAGACTTGCATTTTCCATGTAGAATCACTCCCTCTTTTACCTAAACAGACCTCTCTTAGAGTCTCCAGTAACTAAATCCTCTATTTTCTACTTCCTTACGGTCCAATATACCCTTAACATCAACAAGGACATTACAAGCAGAATCAGCCTTAAATAGTTTTGCTATTTCATCAAGTGTAAGGCTTCTGAATTCATTATGTGCCACCGCAATAATAACAGCATCCATATCCGCGATTTCTGACATATTAACAAAATCTATTCCGTAAAGTTTTTTCGCTTCATCTTTATCAGCAACAGGGTCGCAAATAATAGGTGTTATTCCATATTCCCTGAGTTCGCTTATAATATCCACGACCTTTGTGTTTCTGGTATCGGGGCAGTCCTCCTTAAATGTAAGACCCAATATTGCAACATTTGCATTCTTTATTTGCTTTCCAGCATCAATAAGCTTTTTAACCACGTTTTCAGCCACATATTTTCCCATATCATCATTTATTCTTCTTCCAGCAAGAATAACCTGGGAATGAGAGCCAAGCATCTCTGCCTTGTATGTAAGATAGTATGGGTCTACACCTATACAATGTCCGCCAACAAGTCCGGGGTAGAACTTAAGGAAATTCCACTTTGTTCCTGCTGCTTTAAGAACAGCTTGTGTGTCTATACCCATTTTATTAAATATCATTGAAAGCTCGTTCATAAAGGCAATATTAACATCACGCTGGCTATTTTCAATTACCTTTGCAGCCTCTGCTACCTTTATACTCTCTGCCCTGTGAACACCCGCTTTAACTACAAGCTCGTAAACCTTCGCCACAATGTCAAGAGTTTCTTCGTCCATACCCGAAACAATTTTTACTATTGTTTCGAGGGTGTGCACTTTATCTCCGGGATTAATTCTTTCAGGGGAATAACCAACCTTAAAATCAACTCCGCACTTAAGTCCTGATTCTCTTTCCAAAATGGGAACGCATATCTCTTCTGTTACTCCGGGATAAACTGTGGATTCATAAACGACTATTGAACCGGCTGTCAGATTTCTTCCCACAATAGCAGAGGCACTTTCCACGGGATAAAGTTCAGGCGAATGGTCTGCCCTTACAGGAGTAGGAACTGCAACAATATGAAACTTTGCTTCTTTAAGTCGTTCTTCATCAGAAGTAAATTCGACAGTTGTGTTCTTTATTGCTTCATTTCCCACTTCATTTGTAGGGTCGATTCCCTTTTTGTAAAGCTCAATTTTTTCTTTATTCAGGTCAAATCCTATGACATCTACTTTCTTGGCAAATGCCACAGCAATAGGCATACCAACGTATCCCAGCCCTACCAGAGATATTTTTTCTTCTCCATTTAATATTTTTTCATATAAAGACATTTCACTTTCCTCCGTTTACCTTGAAATAAAACTTTTTAGTTTGTGCACACATTTTTTAAAAATTGTTATTTTATAATATCTTTTTACTACTTTGTTAAAGGGTCTGTCCCTCAGTTCTTTCATAAAAAGTTTGCGGAATAAAGGTTTTTTTACCGATGAAAACTCTGCGGGATTTTTCTTTATTGCCGTATCATAATCCACAATTTTCATAATCATATGCTCTGATATTTCATTAATCAAATTAAGTCCTTTTTGACTATTTACCAAAACGAGAGATGTGCCATTGCCATCAAACATTTCAGGAGCAATTCTTTCTCCGCCCCAAAAATCCGCAAGGGTTATATCACTTTTCTGTCCGTTCAATTTTGAACTGCAATTATAGCACGAGGGCCTTAAAAACCAATTTCCGAAAAACGCCTTCATAAACGGATTTTTTCGGCTTGGGATATTGCATTGCCCGTTTTTAAATTTAATATTCATTGTGTAATTTCCCAAACCGCTATGCTTATCACGAAAAGAGATGCTTTCTATTTGCTGTCCGGGGTATTTTTCCTTAACTTGACACAAAAAGCTTTGCCACGATTTATTTGATGGAGAGCCGTGGCATATTAAGCCCTGTGTGATCAGATTATCGTATTCCTTTCCCAAAAACGCTAATAGTCCGTCTATTTGGCAAGGTACTCCTGTGAATAAAACCTTTCTGCCGTCTGTCAGATATTTTTTCACCTGTAAGTATGTATCTTTAATCTCACTTTGTACATATTTTGAGCCTCTCATTTTATATAGCTCACAGACAGAGTCTATTGCAATATGATGAACATTAAATTCATCATCAAAAGCTGCACCAAAAACCACTCCACCGTCCGAAATTATTTTTTCAGCTAACAATGTAAAAATTCCGCCTGAGGAACTTTCCATTCGTATATCTAAATTTTTGTTTTTGCACGCATATGCCATCTTAAGGGTGTTGGATTCTCTTTTATTTAACACCGGACATATACTTGTGCACTTTCCGCAGTCTATGCATTGCTTTAAATCTATATCAGGAAATAAAAAGCCATCTCTGTCATATCTCATAGATATACAATTTTTAGGACATATAAGGTTACACGCACTGCAACCTGAGCATTTGTTTATATCTGCTAACTTTTGCATTTCCTACTCCTTACCATAATAGAATAAAGAAGTTTTTTAAATTCCTGCACTTTCCAAGAAAGCTATTGATGTTTCCCTAAATTCCTTTAATTTCTCATTTACTGCACTGTAATCTTCTACACAAGCAATCCTAAAGGGGTTGTCTTCATACATATCAAT
This sequence comes from Clostridia bacterium, assembly GCA_045615265.1. Taxonomy (GTDB): domain Bacteria; phylum Bacillota; class Clostridia; order UMGS1883; family UMGS1883; genus UMGS1883. The sequence goes on from JAZLEL010000127.1 coordinate 23,981, forward strand.
TTTTCTTAAGATATCAACAATGCGACTATTGCCGGCTGTTTTCGTTCTGAAGACATATGCAGGTTTATTAAATATCAACGAGAAAGAAAGTCCGTGGAATGAGTTTGTAATAACAGCTTTTGAATTTCTGACAAGATTAACAAACTCCTTTGGAGATGGCGACCAGAAGTATTTATCCACTCCTGAAAACTTTTCTCTAAAGCCGGTCCCAATCGAGTAAACCTTGCATTTTCTTTCCTTTGCAAGACTTTGTGCAAAGTCATATACTTCTCTTTGGTTATAGAAGGCATAGACTAAAACATAGTCCTCTTTATACACGTTTTTTGATGAAAAATCATCCCACTGATGTTCGTTAAGGAGAAAGACGGGGTCACAAACCTCGCTGCACTCTATTTCTATATCCTTAAGTAATTTTACACCACTTTTTTCACGTACTGAAACTGCATAATAATCACTAAGCATCTCATTAAATCTTTTTTTCTGATTCTCAGACAGGTTTTCCATAGCAATACTTGCAGCATAGGACATCTTCTTTGCACCTTCCGGAGCGAATCTTAAAAAATAACTGTCATCATTGCCGTTTTTCATATTCATATTCCAGACCTGATCACTGCCTGCAATATATACGTCCGCTTTTTCATCTGCATTTACAAGTTCATCATACGTATGAAAGGTCTTTTTGCTCAAGTTTATATACTTATTCAGGAAGTCATCAAAAGTTTTTTTGTTTTTACACCTGTCAGGAAACTGCAAAACATTCTTGAGAAACTGTCTCAGTCTGTTGTTGCTCTTCCTCAAATAATGCGGAGAATAGTCCAGTACTTTTACATCATGTCCTCGATTTGACAGATACGTCTGAAGTGCATACGCCTGCAACACTGCTCCATAATTATATGCTCTGTGACAAGTCATTGTAAAAATTTTCATAAATATCACCCTCCCCTTTTGAAATGGGAATCCTTATCAAAACGATATTTTCCTGCTTTTACTTAAGCATTTTAATATAAAAATCCGTCAGCCAGTGTGCCGTTTCTTTAACATCATAGCCGGCATCAATTATTTGCTGCCTTGTATCGGCACGGGTTCCTACAAGATCATTATTTAATATTTTATCGCACCATACTTCGGGTGGGACTTCTATTGATATTCTTTCGATTAATTCAGTGATACAAACCTCTTGTGTAATTGTATCTGAGATAAAGCATGGTAGTCCCGATGCCTGTGCCTCAACAACTGTTACCGGCAACCCCTCATAAAGCGAGGGAAATACAAAACAATCCATTGCCTGCAATAGTTTGTTTACATCCGACCTAATTCCTGCGAAAATTACTCTATCCGTAAGTCCAAGGGATTCAATCTTATATTCTATTTCCTGACGGAGCGGTCCTCCGCCCACAAGTAGCAGCACTGCATCTGACCTTTTATCAGAAATACTCTTAAAAATTTCAATTAAATATCTGTGATTTTTAGGCTCATTAAATCTTCCAACATGACCTACTATAAATTTGTTCTCTATATTAAATTCTTTTTTTATTTCATTAGCTGTTTTTTCGTTATAAATAAATTGTTCTGTATGTATTGAATTATTTAGCACATAGTGATTATCCGCTTGCAAAAATGTTTTTCCGTACAACCATTTTCCTGCTGCCTCGGAGCACGCCAACAGATAGTCTGCTGAGTTTTTTGACAGGCATCTCAAAAAGCTTTTTGCAACCGCTTTAACTCCGCGTTCTTCAGAGGTACTATGACTATGCACTATTGTTGCTAGTCCATACTTTCTGGCAATTTTCAGGTAAATCGGAGCAATACTGTACATATGCCCATGAACTATTTTTAATTCTTGGTGCTCAGACAAAAAGGTTTTCCACCACTTTTTATAGGAAATATGATTTGCAACATTATAGCGGGGAGCCCGATATATTCTTCCTCCCATTTTCAGAATTTCATCATCAAAGAAACATTTTTTCTCTGTATGTACCAAAAAATCAAACTGCACTTTTGTACGGTCAATCTCCCGGTACAGATTCATTATCATATTTTCCGCGCCGCCGCAGTTCATTGAGTTAAAAACCTGCAGTACTCTTATCACTGTAATCAATTCCTTTTTATGTAATTAAAGGTTATATATTCTTCTTATTTTTTCATCTACCTTATCAAATCCAAATCCCAATATCTTGGTTTCATTTATTTCTGCCATTTTTTTGCGTAGGTTTATATCCTCTGCCAACTGTTTTATTTTTTCTGCAAAGGCTTCTGCATCAAGCGGGTCACATAAAAATCCGTTAATTCCATCATCAACTAAATCGGTGATTCCACGTATGCGGGAACATACTGCCGGAAGCCCTGACGCCATTGTTTCCATAAGAGAAACAGGTAATCCCTCCCTTTTTGAAGGGAATGCAAATATATCCGAACATTTCAAAATTTCCGGTATATCTTTTCTAAACCCTGCAAGTACTAAATTAACCCCAAGCTCCTGTGCAAGACTTCTAAGATAATTTCCCTTTGCCCCTTTACCGCAAATCAGGTAGACAATGTCTTCATTCTTTAATTTAGAAATAGCCCTTATAACAGTTTCGTGGTTTTTATTTTCATTTAATTCTCCTACTGATAAGACCACTGTGGCACTATCGTCTATGCCTAATTCATGCCGCTTTTCACTTTTTACAACATCTGCTTTTCTGAAGCGGTCTACATCAATTCCCACACCCGGAACATATTCAACACGTTTTGCGTGCATATGCTTGCTTGAAAAATGATAGTCTTCTTTGTTAATAGTTACTAGAACATCTGTCCAGAGGGAGCAAATCTTTTCAATTGTATAGTATATCATCCAATTTTTAATCGGGGCACCTTTATAAAAATGGAATCCATGAGCTGTATAGATAACCCTAAGCCCTTTTTTCCTTGCTTTTATGCACGCAAGTCTGGTTGCCATGGCTGCAAGCGGTGTATGACAGTGAACAATATCGTACCCATTTTTCTCCACCAAATTTCTAATTTGCTTGATGGCAGTAATATTTCCCTTGGAAAAAGGAGAACGTGATGTTGAAATGCTGTATATCTTACATCCTATTTCACTATACATATCTGCCGGTTTGGAAACAGAATCGTTACACGCCATATCTACTGTGTGCCCATCTTCAACAAGTCCCTTTATGAAAGTTTTAAAAAAGTTCATTGTGCCGCCGATTGTCGTTATGTACAAAATTTTCACAGGTACTCTCCTCCTTTAGGGGATTTAAAAACATTTTTTAATTAAGTCTATAACCTTCTGTTGCTGCCTGTCCGTCATTTTTATATCACTGGGCAAACACAGTCCGCGTCTGAAAATATCCTCGCCAACATTATCGCCTGCGGTGATGAAATCATATCCCTCGTATACAGGCTGCATATGCATAGGCTTCCAGAT
>JAZLEL010000128.1:0-4665 GCA_045615265.1 Clostridia bacterium
AATACTGTGCAAAAGGCATATAAGCAGCTTGAGCTTGACGGGTATATTTACAGTATAAAAGGGAAGGGAAACTTTGTTGCAGCGGCAAAGGATATTGCCTCGACAAATAAGTCCGATGTTCTTTATGAGTCGCTTAAAGAAACTGTACGTGAGCTTATGTTCTTAGGCGAGGAAAGGGCAGGTATAGAAAATCTTATCAATAACATTTATCTGGAGAAGGAGGAAGAGTAATGATACAGGTAAAAAATGTTACCAAGTATTTTGACGATTTTAAAGTGCTGGACGATTTTTCGCTCAACGTGAAAAGAGGCACGATATATGGTCTTATTGGACCTAACGGTGCAGGAAAGACTACTATTATAAACCACATAAACGGCGTTTTGAAGCCGGATTCAGGAGAAATTACCATTAACGGCACACCTGTTTATGAAAATGTGAATGTAAAACAAAAGGTTTTAAGTATAGCAGATGACTGGTTTTATTACAGTACATATACAATTAAGCAAATGGCACGTTTTTATGCTGACATATATCCTGATTTTAACTACAAGCGATACGAGGCTCTTAAAGAGATTTTTAAGATTGACGAAAAAAGGCAGATACGAAAGCTGTCAAAGGGTATGAAAAAGCAGGTTGCATTCTGGCTGGTGCTTTCAGCGATGCCCCAGGTGCTTATTCTTGATGAACCCCTTGACGGTCTTGACCCTGTTATGCGTAAGCAGGTAATGAATATGGTCATCGCAGATGTTTTAGACAGAGAGATGACGGTTTTGGTTTCTTCACATAATCTTAGGGAACTTGAAGATGTATGTGATTGGGTAGGTATCATTCATAACGGCAAAATGATTATTGAAAAACCTCTCGATGACCTTAAGGGAAGTGTACACAAATATCAGCTTGTACTGGACCAAGCTACTGCTGAAAAACTCTCTGAAAATGAGCTTGTTGTTCATGTTTCAAAGACAGGTTCAGTATATAATGTGATTATGCGTGGGGAAGCAGAGTCTACATATGAAAGACTTAGGGAAATTTCGCCCTATCTGTGCGACAGAATCAGTCTTACACTGGAAGAAGTATTTATCTATGAATTAGGAGGTCTGGGATATGATTTTAAAAACATCATTGTTTAATAAAGGCATATATAAATCAACCCTGCGGCGTTATTTATGGGGTGGAATACTGTATTTTATAATGCTGCTCCTGTTTACAGGGATGATGATTCTCCTTAACGAAAGTCCTGATCAGGTGAACGCCTACTGGTCAAACAGGGGAGGCTCAACGCTCCTCGGAAGTGAATATATGATAATACCGATGCTGATGAGTATTGTCGTTCCTACAATAGCGGGACTTTTGATTTTCAGGTATATCCACTCCAAAAAGACTTCAGTATTTGTACATAGCCTTCCTGTTAAGCGAAGTGCAAACTACATTTCATCAGTATTTGCAGCACTTACACTTATGGCAGTACCGGTTATATTAAATACACTGATACTTATTATTATGTCGCTGGCTGCTTATTCAGCACACTTCAGTGTGGCGGACTGTATAACATGGATGTTTCTTAATCTTTTCAGCCTGTTTGTAATGTTCTCATGTGTATGCTTTGTAGCATCAATTACCGGCAATAGCTTTGCGATGATAGGACTTAATGTGATTTTTCACTCTGTCGGACTTATACTTGCAGCAGCCTTTACTATGGTGTCAGAGGTTTTTCTTTACGGGTTTGCAGGTGAAGGAGTTCTCATTGATAAAGTGTTTGATAATTCATTTATAACGAGAATTCCCACGATAATGACAAGCTGGGGATATGTAACGGATAAGGTATACACAGGCTATATTATTGACATAGTTATATTTATTATTGTAGCACTGGTGCTTTATGTGCTTTCTGCAATTCTTTACAGCAAACGCAGAATGGAAACTGCGGAAGATGTGGCTGGCTTTAGCTGCCTTAACCATATTTTTAAATACCTGATTACTTTTGTAGGTGCAATAGCTGCCTTTGCTATTTTCTGCTTCTCTATATATGAAAATCCATTTACACTCTGGCTGATGGTTGTCATTATAAGTGCAGTTATATACTTTGGCGTGGAAATGCTTCTTAAAAAGACGCTTCGTGTGTGGAAATCCTATAAGGGCTACTTAGGATTTGCAGCAGTATTTGCCATAATGATGTGCGTTTTCGCTTTTACAAGCCTTTTCGGATTTGAAACATATATTCCTGAAAATGAAAAGGTAGAATCTGTCGCCGTTTACAATTACTATAACAATGAAAAGCCACTGCTTGAAAACAAGGATATAATAAATAAAGCAATAGTCATTCACAAAGAAATGATAGACGGAAAAACTATTTTATCCGAAAGAAAATATGATACAAGAATTCACCTTGAATATAAGCTTACTAATGGTAAAACAATTCACCGTGTGTATCCTATTTCAGAAGACCGTCTTTATCAGATAATGAATAGTCTTTATAAAAATAAAGACTATAAGGAAACCTTGGAGGAAATATATACACCCATTGAATCTTTGTACAGAATAAGCATTCATTCAGGTGGACAATATGTTGATTTGACGGATGACAAGGAGAAAATGAATGAGCTGGTTGCTTGCATAAGAAAAGATGTTGAAAATCTGAGCTTCAGTCAGTTGTATTCTGAGGGTTGGGGAATTAATATTGAAATCAATTATGTTCCTGTTAAAGACAAAAAGATTTATCTTAACGGAATTGAGGTAACAGAAAGCTCTGTTATAGGAACCAGTGAAAATAGAGAGGATATACAAATTCGATATATGCATCAAAGCATTAATTCAAATTACATAAATACGCTTAGTTGGATTCGTGAAAATGGATATTGGGAAAATATCGCTTTAAAAAATAATGGTGTTCTTTATGTAACAAAGGATTGGGAAGACCTCCCCTTTGTGGACAGAGAGGGAAGACTGGTAGAAATTATCCCTGAAAAGAAAAACTTTATTAAAATCGAGAAAAAGGAAGATATTCAAAAACTTATCGACTACGTACAATCTGCACCGACTGAATATATTCCCTCAAACATCAGATTTGAAGTTTACCAGGTTGTAAATGAAAACACAAAAGAATATAATACTATTGCAGCATTAAAGAAAGAAGAAATCGCAAAACTTTTCCCTGATTATGACTGGCAGAAATTAAGTTAATACAGGTAATAAGTTTTTTTGGCTTTAAGGTGACCGAATACGCACCCTCATAAAAGAAAAACATCGACCAATTGGTCGATGTTTTTTTGTAGAAATTTTTATAAATTTTGTCATTTAAATATTGAAATAGTGATTTTATTGAGATATAATATGATTTAATGGGAAAGATTTTGAGATTAAATTCCAATAGTAGGAGGTACGATATGAACTCGATAGAAAAAGTGACCGACCTTCTCGCCAAAAAAGCACAAATAGCACTTGGCGGCGGCAAGGAGGAACAGGATAAACAAAGACAAAGCGGTTCAATGACAGCGAGAGAAAGAATAGACGCACTTTTAGATCAGGGCAGCTTTGTCGAAATTGGTGCTTTTATTTCAGCACGTGACAGCGAAACAGCGGCAGATGGTGTTATAACAGGTTATGGCAGCATCGATTCAAGACTGGTATATGTTTATTCTCAGGACGTGACCGTACTTGGTGGAAGCATGGGAGAAATGTATGCCAATAAAATTAATAAGATTGTTGATATGGCGGCTAAAATGGGTGCGCCTGTTATTGGTATGCTCGATTCTAACGGAGTAAGACTTTCTGATGGAGCGAGGGTGCAGCGTGCAATGGGAAGAGTTCTTTCTGCATTTTCTAATATCAGCGGTGTTGTTCCCAATATCAGCATTGTATTTGGTAACTGTGCAGGCGGCAGTGCAATTGCAGCGGCAATGAGTGACTTTGTAATAATGAATGCTAAAAAAGGCAGGTTGTTTGTAACAGGTCCTGATATTATTGAAGCAACTGAGGGCATTGCTCCATCTGTTGATGCAGAGGGCAGCGTTAATAAAAACGGAAATGCACATTTTGTGGGTGAAGATGACATTAGTTGTATCGAAATTGCTAAGATTCTTCTCTCATACCTTCCGTCAAATAACCTTTCAGATGCGCTTGAATTTGAAACAGGGGATGACCTTAACCGTTCCTGCGATATCCTTAATGACATTGGTTCGGTAAGTGATGTAAGGGTTGTTATTGCTGAAATTGCAGATGATAAGGCATACTTTGAAGTTCAGGCAGATTATGCACCCGAAGCATCGATTGGCTTTATCCGTGTTAACGGCAGCGTAGTGGGTGTTGTTGCAACAAGCGGTGATGAAATTTCAAGCCGAGCAGCTCAGAAAATGGAAAGATTTGTTCGTTTCTGTGACTGCTATAACATACCTATCCTTACAATAACAGATGTTGAAGGCTTTACTGCAAGTGCAAGTGAAGAAACATGGGGACTTGCAAGAAAGAGCGCGGAGCTCATGTATGCCTTTGTTGAGGCAACTGTTCCTAAGGTTAATCTTATTGTTAAAAAGGCTTATGGCACTGCATATGCACTGATAAATTCAAAACAGGGCGGTGCAGACCTTGTTTTTGCATATCCTACTGCTGAGATGGCACCACTTCCTCCGGCGGCTGGTGTAGGTGTGCTTTACAGTGAAAGACTTAAGG
>JAZLEL010000129.1:0-12692 GCA_045615265.1 Clostridia bacterium
ACCTTTGTTCTGGCAATATTGATATCCTCGCTCTCGCCCATTTTAAATAATCCGATATTACTCATAATTGTAGCAACAATAGTATTATTTTTGAGCATTCCATGCTCTTTCATATATGTTCCGCAGATTGAGAGTATTACATCTCCGTCAACCATATTTCCTAAGCTGTCAACTGCGAGTACTCTGTCTGCATCACCGTCAAATGCGAAACCCAGGTCGCAGCCTTTTTCTTTCACGAAGGCACACAGGTTTTCCATATGTGTAGAGCCGCATTTCTCATTTATATTGATACCGTCAGGCTCGTTACTCAAAACAAGCACCTCTGCACCCAGTCTTTTAAACGCTTCGGGGGAAGTAATACTGGAAGCACCGTTTGCACAGTCAAGTGCAATTTTAAGACCGCTGAAATCTACATCTACGGTTGAGCAAACGTAATCGATGTATTTTTCATAAAGCGCCTCATCACGCACGAGAGTACCTACACCCGCACCTATGGGGCGTTCGCCGTCAGGCTCCACCTCTAAAACTATATCCTCAATTTCCTTTTCGATTTCATCACGAAGCTTATAGCCTTCACTGTTGAAAAACTTAATTCCGTTAAATTCTGCACTGTTATGGGATGCCGATACGACTATACCCGCATCAAAGCCCAATGTTCTGGTAAGATATGCCACTGCCGGAGTAGGAACAACGCCTGCACACACTACATTGCCGCCCATTGACATTACACCTGATGCCAGTGCCGCTTCAAGCATAGGTCCGCTGCGGCGTGTATCCATACCAATAAGGATTTTAGGAGTATGCTTATTTTCTTTGCCTAAAACATATGCTCCTGCATGGCCTATTTTTGCCGCTAATTCATAAGTAAGGTCACGGTTTGCAACTCCACGCACCCCGTCTGTTCCAAAAAGTCTTCCCATTTTTACCCATCCTTTCAAAAAGAACTGTACTATATAATTTGTGTCTGTTTAAAGAATAATATGAATAATTTTATAAATCAACACCTAAGAATCGTTTTGCCAATATTCCAACGAAGAATGAAATAACGGCAACGCTTACACTTATCAAGGACATTTCCAGAAATCTTGGTTTAAATTTTGTTCCCTGTGCCACGGAAATGTAATATGTAAATCCTGCAATTATTAAAATCACAAGTGCCAGCATCATGAAAAGTGCGGTCATATACTGGTGGCTTCCCATGAGAAGATAGGGAGCAACGAGAAGTGCAACTGTAATGAGGTAGGCAATACCTGTATAGCAGCATGATTTAAAGGCATCGCTTTGCCCCTCGCTCTTAGCTGCAAGAAATTCGCTTGACGCCATTGAGAATGTTGCTGAAATTCCCATTATAAGTCCCGACAGAGCAATGAGGCGTGTATTTTGCATGGCAAACGTAAAACCTGCAAGAGAGCCGGTAAGCTCCACCAATGCATCGTTCATTCCCAGAACCATACTGCCTACATACTGAAGCCTTTCCTCGTCAAGCATACCTAGGAGTGCATTTTCGTGTTCCTCCTCTTGCTCTTTAATATGGATGCTTTCCTCGACTTCCTTTTCAAGCAAATCATATTCCTTTTGTGAGCCTTTTTCCCCGTTTTCCATAAGCTTAACTGCGAAAGTAAAACCAAGTATACGGGCAAGTAATTTATACTTAAGGATCTTTCCCTTTTGGGGCTTCATCTCAATTCCAGTATACTTTTTCCATATTTCATAGTGTGCCTTTTCCTCTGCCGAAAGCCTGAGAAGTGCATTTTTATTTTCTTCGCCTTTTGCAAATTTTGAAATTTCTGCATAGATTACACTTTCGGTCAGTTCGCTCTGCTGCATTTTTTTAATTATATCCATTGCTTTTTTTGATATAACCTTTTCCATACGTTTCTCCTCCAACGAATATGACGAAACCAAATTTTTGTATGCATCAATTATAACACGACATTTACTACTTTACAACAGTTACTTGAGAAAGTATCCCCTGGTATAAAGTCGGGGTTTTGTTACGTCTGTTTCCCCACTATACATAGAAATAGTATTTTTTGTTTCATCGCCCGTTTCTGTTGTAAACACGAGCCGTACACCATCTGCCCCCGAGTTTTGTATATCCTTCATTTTGTCAGCCATAAAGGTGGGACGTGAATTGAGAACAGTATTAAGGTGCGAATCACTATCACCCAAAATAACAAACTGTGCCCCTGTTTTATCTTTTATTGTTACAGGATTACTGCAATCACATTTCCCTGTAATACCCCTTATAAGGCACGCACGGCTTGTCATAACCGTCTGATAGCCGTGACACACAATTTCGCACGAGGCGTGGGTTTTCTTTGTGATTTTCTTTATTTCCGCAAGGGAAAGCTCTACCGAGAGGGTTATACCGTCACACTCATTTGCAAAATAATTTGCAGCCACGCTGTTATATATGTTTACCCCCCAATCGGCATAAACCTTTCTCCCATCTTTTTTTGCAAGGGAAATCATACCAGGGGTTGATGCGTAAGCTGCATAACAGGAGGGAATCTTTGCAAGCTGTGTTTCTATCTCCTTTTCGTCAAGAACCACCTGTGGAAGAAGCACACAGCACCTTTTATCAGGAGTTATTTTATCCCAAAGCGAAACAGGAACCAACACCCTGTCAGCACCCTGTGCCGCTTCAAACTGTTCTTTTGTTCTTATCTGCACTGCAATATAAGGTCTTTTTGTTCTTTTTTGTTCCTCCTTGGGATATTCAAAAGCATATGTTTTTCTTTCCTTAACTTGTGCGCGCTTGTTTTCAAGAAGCGTGATTGCCTCACGGCGGAGAGAATTAAGCTCTGAAACAGGAAGTGTGATATTGTCGTCTGCAATAAATCTAAAGCCCGCAAGTGTAAAAGGGGTCTGCCCCATTTTGCCGATTTGTGTTTTTGCACGCTCTTCGGTAAGAGCAACACGTTCCGCCCTTTCCCCGATTGCACCGCACGATGTAACAGAGTTATAACCATCTGAAAGCATGAGCGTAGAGGGGACGTTATAATTTATTTTCAGGCTTGCATCAACCGGGATTTTCTTATTTTCTGCACCTTCACGGAAAGAAAGACGTGCTTCCTTCAAAACCTCTTCATCAGCACGTGATGAAAGGTTGTCGTTACTGATTGAATAATTCATAATTTCAGGGGTGTTCTCCCCTGCAAAATATGCCTTTGTAAAGCCGTCGCCACGGACAAATATTTTCTCAAGCTTTTTCTCATCCTCGCTCGTAAGAGGCAAAAAGGAATCAAGATATTTCCTGTACATTCTTGTAACTGTTGCGACATATTCGGGGCTTTTCATTCTTCCCTCTATTTTAAAGCTGACTACGCCTGCATTATGCATTTTTTCCAGTTCATTTGCAAGGCACAAATCACGTGGGCTGAGAAGATAACCTTTCTTTTTGGAAGAAGAATAGCATTGTCTGCAAGGTTGTGCACAGATTCCCCTGTTACCGCTTCTCCCGCCGATAAAGGACGACATCAGGCATTTTCCCGAAAAGCTGATACAAAGCGCCCCATGAGCAAAAGCTTCTATCTCGGCACCTGTTACGTCATATATATGGCGTATTTCTTTTTTAGAAAGCTCACGGGAAAGGACCACTCTTGTAAAGCCATGCTTTAAAAGCTCCTGCACGTCATACACATTACTTGCCGTAAGCTGGGTGCTTGCGTGAAGCGGCATATCAGGACAAACCGTATGTGCTATTTTCGCCGCACCAACATCCTGAATGATAAGTGCATCTACACCTTTTTCAGATGCCTTTATAACTGAATCTTCAAGCAATTGCAGTTCGTTTTCAGCTACAAGGGTATTGAGTGCCAGATACACCTTTACTCCACGGATATGGCAGTAGCGGACTGCTTCTCCGACTTCTTCCCATGTGAAATTTGCAGCATTTTTTCTTGCACTGAAGGACTGTTCACCAATATACACCGCATCTGCGCCGTTCTGGACGGCAGCTATAAGTGCATCCATTTTCCCTGCGGGTGCAAGCAATTCTTTAAACAAATTTTTTCTCATAAACACAACACAAACCGACACACCCCTGCCGATGTGTCGGTTTCCTTTTATTTTCTATTTTTAAGTTCTGTTTCGAGCTTAACGACATTCATTTTAAGGCTCTGGTTTTCTGCACGAAGTCTGGAAAGCTCAGCATTAATTTTATCGAGCGCAAGCTTACTTCCGCCTGCCTCCTCCGCATATTTTAAAAGCTGCGCACGGAGCTTTTCATTATCCTCCTGTGCCTGCATATATTCATCGCATATATTTACCGCCGTAAGCACTGCAGCCATAGAGGTTGAAAGGCGCTTGTCACGCACAATAAGGTCACGCATTTTTTTATCAACGTGATATGCTACATGACGCACATATTCCTCATCAGCCTCACACGATATTCTGTACTCTGCCCCGTTTATTTTAACAACTGTTGTATTCTTTTTCTCTTCCATAGTGATTCTGCCTTTCACAAAGGTATCATATTCCTGATAATATTATACTTCATTGCAAGACAAATTTCAACAGTTTTAGTTCGTTTTTTTATATATTATAATTTATGTCCTTGTAAATTCAATTTCTTTGTGGTAAAATAACTGAGAATTATACGCACTCCGCACCAAAGGGTCGCCCACATAGCGGCTACTGCATATATGTTTTCAAAAAACAGTGCAAGTATGGCAATGGGGAAGAATATATAAAGTCTTCTCGGTGAGGCAAAACAAATTACTACCGTACTGCATAAAATCAAGATGTGTAAAAGAATTCTCACATCATCGGCAAATGCGATTTCAAGCACGTTACACGAAAGCACGGCAAGCGGTATTTCCCACAAAACGGAGCTTTTGAATTTAAGAAGCAGCATTGCAAGCATGGAAGGCACAAAGCCCAGCCAGATATGCCCTAATTTTAATATATAACAAATGACAAATGTTATGGCTATATAAATTAATTTCCGCATAATATAACATCCTTTCGGCAATTTTATTATTAGCGGGATTATTCGTTCTATACCTTTATTTCCGGAGGAATTTATGCACGAAACAGAAAAAGAAATTGAAAAAGTCATACTCTGCGGTGTTCACACCGGAAAACTTAATACCCTTGAGGATACGACCGAGGAATCAATGGCAGAGCTTCGAGAACTTGTCTGCACTGCAAGGGCAGAGGTTGTCGGTGAAATGATTCAAAATAAGGACCATCCCGAAACCTCCACATATTTTGGTGAAGGTAAAATGGAGGAGCTTCGCCTGGCGGCGGAAACTTTGGGTGCTACACTGCTTATTTTTGATGACGAGCTTACGGGGAGCCAAATCCGTAATATTGAAAATTATACCCATATCCGCACCATTGACCGCAGCACACTTATCTTAGATATTTTCGCACAGCGCGCCATTTCCAAAGAGGGTAAAATCCAGGTTGAGCTTGCACAGCTTAAGTACAGTCTTCCAAGACTTTCGGGAATGGGTGTACAGTTATCAAGACTGGGCGGCGGCATAGGTACAAGAGGCCCCGGTGAAACGAAGCTTGAAAGCGACAAAAGGCATATTCACAGACGCATAAATTCCCTTGAGGCGGAGCTTAAGGAAATTCAGGCACACAGGGATTTGCAACGCAGCAGAAGAGAAAAAGACAATGTTGTTGTGGCAGCGTTGGTTGGCTATACAAATGCAGGGAAAAGCACTATTTTAAACTATTTTACCGAGTCAGATGTTCTGGCTGAAAATATGCTTTTCGCAACACTTGACCCCACTATGAGAAAGCTTTCCCTGCCTGACGGAAGAAACGCCGTTATCGTAGATACGGTTGGTTTTATCAGAAAGCTTCCTCATCACCTTATAGAGGCATTCAAATCAACTCTTGATGAGGCAGTTCTTGCCGATGTATTAATTCACGTAATAGATTCCTCAAATCCCGAAATGCATACGCAGATGCGGGTTGTGGACAATTTAATTCAAACGCTTGGATGCCGTGCAAACAGGATAATTGCCGTATTCAACAAATGTGATGTAGCTCCCCCGCTATCACCCAGACCTGAGGGGAATTACACCGATTTTGTTTCGGTAAGTGCAAAAAGCGGCGAGGGTATGGACGAGCTTATAGAGCTTCTCCACGATGCCCTTCCAGGAAAAAAGAAAGAGATAGAAGTTCTTATCCCCTATTCTGACAGTAAGACTGCTGCCATTTTACACGAGGAGGAAGTAATCTTAGAAGAAAGCTACGAGGCAGAGGGGACAAAAATCCGCATACTTGCAGATGAAGCACTGTATGCAAAGCTCCGAAAATATATGATTTGATTGAAATAACTTTTACAGGAGGTGGCCTGAAATGGAAGACTACAAAACAGTTCAAAATGATTCCGAGGCGGAAATGATTGAACGAAAAAGCCGTTTTATAGGCTATTGCCGTCCTGTAAAAACTCAGGATGAGGCAATTGATTTTATAAATGAAATCCGTAGCATACATCGCCAGGCAACACATAATGTATATGCATATGTTTTGCGTGAGGATAATATTATGCGATACAGTGATGACGGAGAGCCTGCCGGAACTGCCGGTGTTCCTGTTCTGGAGGTTATAAAAAAAGAGGGACTGACTGATATTGCAGTCGTAGTAACAAGATATTTCGGCGGGATATTACTCGGTGCAGGCGGACTTGTGCGTGCGTACGGAAAGAGTGCAAAGCTTGGTATTGATGCGGCGGTAAGAATTGAGAAAATTTACTGCAAGTTATATCTTGTAAGATGTGATTATTCCACTTACGGAAAGCTTGAATACGCAATAAATAACAAAGGGTATATTTTAAAGGATTGTGCTTTCGAGGATGACGTGTGTATGACAGTGGGCGTAAAGCCGCATCAGGAAAATGAATTTTTAAAAACTGTTGCCGATATATCGGGCGGCAGTGCAAAAATAAGCGATTTGCCCGGAGAATACATAACAAAAGAGCTTTGAGGAAACTCAAAGCTCTTTTGTTATTGTTATTTTCTCACCTTTTTCGGTCTTTTTTCCTTGTTCTTTTGTAAGTTCGTGGATTTTATCACAGCAGGAAGCTTTTGCGTAATATCTCTTCCCCCATCTCAGTAAGGGAATGAAAAAGAGGCTTAGGCACATAAATTCAACATAAATATGATAACTGCAATACCGTCCGCAATCGGGACAAATTTCCATACTGCCTTTATAAGTTATTTCTTTGGTTTTGTTGTAAATTCCCATTATAAAAAACATATACTAAAAACCCCACATACTTTCACACTGTATCCATTTGAATTTCAAGAATTAATTTATCGGTATAATCTTCCCTGTGTTAAGATTTACGATTTTAGGAATGCGCGAACTTCCTGAAGTACAGTAAAGGTTTCCGTCGGGACCGAAGAATGTTTCCCCCGATATATAGGGATAAAGCTTGGTAAGTTCTCCCGACTGCATATCAATCATATAATATCCGCTGTTTACTGCACCAAACAAAGATATTCCTCGGTCGTTATAACTGTCTTTTTCGGCATTATACCACATACCTTTAGCATAAAGCTTGCCGTCACTTACACCTACTACACTCATTGAATTAAAGAGGTCTTTATATTTTTCTGTTATACATTCAAAAGAATCTGCGCCGTCTGTATAGCGGTAGATGTCAGAAAAATTGTTTGACCATCTGCCTGAATAGGTAGGTCTGTATCCTCGGGTAGAGATATAAAACGCTCCGTTTCCGTCAGGATAAATTCCGCTGAAATTATTTCCTTCATCCCAGGGAATTTGCTTGATACCGTTTGCATCCTTTTTAAAGAAATATTCCTTAAAAGTCGTGTAGGGTGGCGGTGCGTCACCAATCTGTACAGAAAGGCGAAGAAGCGAACTCTCCCCTGTTTTATATTCGTAAAGGTCAGCAGCTGTCACACTTTCCTCATTATCAAGTGTTATCAGCAGGCTGTCACCCAGATAAATGCTCTTCCCTTTTATAGCTGCTTCTAAAGTTTCGGGAGCAACTGTATCTCCGCGGTCAGGCATTAAAACTGGTTGCTGTATTTCGGAATCTTCCTTACGCGATAATGATTGTGTTGAGGTATCAAATTCATAGCGGGAATAATAATTATAAAGCAGGCTGTATCTTTCATCGCCGGTTTCTGTAATGGTTGTTTCATAAACAGCATTGGACTTTTGAAGTTTTACGATATTTCCTTCCACCGCGTATGCATACGGAGGAGAGCTTTTTCCGCTTTCGTAAAGCTTGAATGAATAATCCTTTTCTGACCATTCAATATCAAAATTCAGTTCCTCATAGGCAAAACGCCATGTCATGGGGAAATAAGTTATTCCGCGAAAGTTTATAAGAGGATATTCCTCTTTTTCATTATCAATATATACACCGTTAAGATATACGGGATATGTTGGAATTTGTGCATCATAGAGTTTTTTGTAATAATTTGTTGCCTTATCTCCGAAAGGCTTTGGAGTTTCGGGATAGTAACTAACATACTCTCTGGTAATGAAGAGGCCCTTTTCACTCTCATATCCGCACACAAGGCCAAGCTGTGTACAAAGGTCAAAAGTCATAGGGAAATATGTAACATCTTTGTATGTGATAAGGGGATATTCCACATATCGGTTATCTACGCTCATACCCTGAATTTCAGTATAAAACGGTGCAATCTGAACCTTTATTTTCTTCCACTCCGCTGATACCGGAAAACAAAAAGAAGTTATGCACAAGATAGCTACTAAAATAAACGATGCCGCTTTTTTCATATTTATCACCTCTGGCTTTATTATAACATGGGGAGAGGTTTTGTAAATATAAGTCTTGATTTATTAACATAAATGTAATATAGTTAAATTGAGGGGTGTGATAAATTGTGATAAAAATACTTTTTGTATGCCACGGAAACATATGCAGAAGCCCTATGGCAGAATTTGTAATGAAGGATATGGTAAAAAAAGCAGGACTTTTAGACAACTTTGAAATCGCATCTGCCGCAACAAGCACGGAGGCTGTCGGTCAGTCTGTTTATCCCCCAGCCAGAAAAAAACTTAATGAAGAAGGATTAAGCTGCAGCGGAAAAATCTCCCGACAGATGACAAAAGATGATTATGGTTATTATGATTACATAGTCGCTATGGACAGATTAAACTTGCGAAATATGTCACGATTTGTGGGGGATGACCCCGAAAGAAAGGTTTCCCTGCTTCTGGACCATACATTTCACCCCAGAGATGTTCAGGACCCATGGTATACCAGAGATTTTCAGCAAACCTGGGATGACATTTGCGAGGGGTGCGAAGGGCTGTTAAAAAAACTTATATAACATAAAAAGGTGGTTGCCGTAAGCAACCACCTTTTATTATTATTCTACATCGTCGTCTTCGTCAACGTCTTCCATGTAGTCTTCTTCAAAATCCTCTTCATATTCTTCATACTCATCTTCTTCGTCGTAGTCATCTTCGTCATCATCTTCACCTTTTCTAAGGAAGATTGATGCTGCAAAGAGAAGACAACCAATAATTATGATGATAAGGAATACAACGAGTATAATTCTTCCCAACCCGCCCGATGTCTTCTTATTATCTGTATCCTTTGAAACATCCTCTTTTGCGGGAACTTCTTCCTCGGCAGCCTGTGCCTCTTCTTCGGACTCTTCTTCTGCTACTGCATTAGCCTGTTCCTCGATAGCCTTATTCGCATCCGCAAGGTCCTTTTTAACCTTGTTTATTTCTTTTTTATAAGTATCTATTTCTTTTTCGAGGGCACTTACTTTTATCTCGTGCTCCTGCTCAATCTGTGCAATTTCCTTTTTAGCTTCCTGAGCCTGCTTATTTGAAGAAACAGCCCTTCCGCACAAAATTCCTATAATGAGGCACAGCACGCAAAGCACCAATGCTGCAGATACAGTAATCTTTTTTCTTTTCTTTCTAAGCGGAGTAACGCTTTTATAATTATTAAGTTCCATATGTATCCCCCCGTAAATCTTTATTATCAGTTACAGTATACCACAAAAAAATATATGATACAAGAAAAAAAACAAAATTTCGTCTTTTTTTTACACACTAATAAAAAAAAAACGGAACAAGCAATGCTTGCTCCGTTTTGGTAGCCGAACTAGGATTCGAACCCAGACATACAGAGTCAGAGTCTGCTGTGCTACCCTTACACAATTCGGCTATAATATGTCGCCCTCAAAGGCTACTCGTATAATATACAATGTTTTGAATTGTTTGTCAACTGTTTTTTTCCAAAATTTTTAAAAACTTTTGTTGCTAAATATTATTATAACTGTTTATTTCTTTTTAATACAAACTTATTTATTTTTCCTTTAATACTTGACATTATTACCTGTAAGATAGTAAAATAAGATGATATTATATGCAAAAATGGAGATATTGTATTTATTAGAGGAAAGGACTGATTTTTCGTGGCAATTACTGCACCAAGAGGTACTCAAGATATACTTGCGCCCGATATTCTGAAATGGAAATATATTGAAAATAAAATATCCGAGATAAGTGCACGCTTCGGTTATAGCGAAATCCGTACACCTGTGTTTGAGAATACAGAGCTTTTTGAACGTGGAGTCGGTGACACAACCGATGTTGTTCAAAAGGAAATGTATACCTTTAATGACAAAGGCGGCAGAAGCATTACACTGCGTCCTGAAGGTACTGCTTCAGTTGCAAGAGCATTTCTGGAGCATAATATTTATGCACAGCCGCTCCCTGCAAAGCTTTGCTATAACATTACCTGTTACCGCTACGAAAAGCCTCAGGCAGGCAGGCTCAGAGAATTTCATCAGTTTGGAGCGGAGTGCTATGGAACAAGTGACCCCGCCGTTGATGCAGAGGTAATTTCGCTTGCAAAATCAGTTCTCACAGAGCTTGGCATTGATAAGCTTACACTTAATATCAACTCTATCGGTTGCCCCCATTGCCGCATCAAATATAACGAGGCACTTAAGGACTATTTCCGTCCGCACATTGAAAATGGAACGCTGTGCCAGACCTGCCGTGACAGATTTGATAAAAACCCCCTCCGTATACTTGACTGTAAGAGTCCTGTCTGCGGAGAAATCGCAGATAAGGCACCGATACTTCTTGACTATATCTGTGACGAATGCCGTGAGCATTTTGAAAATGTGAAAAAGCATCTTGAGGCAATGGGCATTGAATACAACGTAGACGGAACCATTGTAAGAGGTCTGGATTACTACACAAAAACTGTATTTGAATTTAAGACAGCCCTTGATGGCACTGCAGGAACAGTTTGCGGTGGCGGAAGATATGACGGACTTATCGAGCAGTTGGGTGGTGCTCCCACACCGGGCATTGGTTTTGCGATGGGTATTGAAAGAATTATCCTTGCACTGGAACAGTCAGGTTCAATGCCTGCCCTTGAAAGCGTACCTGATATATTTATTGCAAATATCGGCGATGAAACAAAGCTTTTTGTAACTGCTCTTACAGATAAGCTTCGTAAGAAAGGCGTAAAGTGCGAGCGTGACCTTTGCGGAAGAAGTCTTAAGGCACAAATGAAATACGCCGATAAATGCGGTGCACGTTACAGCATGGTAATCGGTAGCGATGAAGCAGAGAAAAAAGTTGCAAACCTTAAGAATATGAAAGAAAAAGAACAGATCGAAGTAAGTCTTGAAAACCTTGACGAGCTTTTGAAGCTTTTAATGTAAAGGAGATAGTACTATGGATACAATCAAAGGATTAAAAAGAACATATATGTGTGGTGAGCTTCGCGAGGAGCACATCGGAGAAACTGTTACCCTGATGGGTTGGGTTGCCAAGGAAAGAAATATGGGCGGACTCATATTTGTTGATATCCGTGACAGAAGCGGTATTTCCCAGATAGTTTTTGAGCCTGATAATGCACTTCTTCAGGAAAAGGCTGCTACACTTCATATGGAATATGTAATAGCCGTTACCGGTAAGGTAAGAATGAGAAGCAACATCAACGAAAACATTCCCACCGGTAAGGTTGAAATTGAGGCAGAGGAGCTTCGTATTCTCAACACAAGTGATGTTACACCCTTTGTTGTAACAGACGATGTTAAGGCGGGTGAAGACCTCCGTCTTAAGTACCGCTACCTTGACCTTCGCCGTCCCACCCTTGTAAAGACTCTCCAGATGCGTCACAGAGTTACACAGATTGCGAGAAGATATTTTGATGAAAATGGTTTCCTTGAAATTGAAACACCTATCCTTACAAAGAGCACTCCCGAGGGTGCCCGTGACTATCTTGTTCCCAGCCGTGTTTATCCAGGTAATTTCTTCGCTCTTCCCCAGTCACCTCAGCAGTACAAACAGCTTTTGATGCTGGGCGGTATGGACAGATATTTCCAGATTGCAAAATGTTTCCGTGATGAAGACCTTCGTGCTGACCGTCAGCCCGAATTCACACAGATAGACCTTGAAATGAGCTTCGTTGAAGAAGATGACGTTATGACAATCAATGAAGGTTTCCTCAAAAGAGCGTTCAAGGAAGTTCTTGACTATGATGTAACACTTCCTCTTCCCCGCCTTACATGGCAGGAGGCTATGGACAGATTCGGCAGCGACAAGCCCGACACAAGATTTGGTCTTGAGCTTTGCGATATGAGCGACCTTTTCGATGGTTGCGGTTTCAGTGCATTTAGTGATACAGTTAAAAACGGAGGAACAGTTCGTGCAATCAATGCAAAAGGACTTTCCGACAAACT
>JAZLEL010000130.1:0-1955 GCA_045615265.1 Clostridia bacterium
CACGAATGACAACCTTCGTAACACTATGTAATTTCCGTGTGTTACCCGAAATGTCGAATCGTCACACTCATGGCACTACCACTGTGGTACAATAGCAGAAGCGTAAATTCATGACACGAAAGGAAGTGCACAAACATGAGACGGAAATTTGGACTGATTTTTACCTTCGCTTTTTTCGATGATACTATCGTCTATAAAACGCAACGATTTTGTACCGATTTAGAAAGCATTAAAAACTACGCAATTGATTGGGTAGAAATGCATGGAGTTCAGTACGGCAAATGTCTGCATTGTGAAATCGTTGAAAATTCAGTTCCAGTTTTCACGTTGTATTTTTAAGAGAAAGGATATACAGAAATGTTTAAGAAATATCACTATGAATTTGATTGGGAAAATGGTAATGACACGAACGTATGTACTGGTCAGTATTGTCACGCTGAATTTAACAAAGAATGTGCTAGTGAACTTGAAGCTGTAAGATATGCATTATGTTGGATGGTAAGTAAAAATATAAATCAATATAATTTAATGTATTGCAGAGTTGAGGAAGTTTTTGACTCTGAAATGCGCACTAATGTATTGTTGTGGATTGGCGAGTAGAAAGGGGGTAAGAAATGTATGAGAAGTATAGGAAGAAAATTTTATTGGAGTAATTGTGTTGGGCAGCGTTACAATTATGAGACGCAAGAGTTTGAAGATTTTTCGATTACTATCCTTGGAAATTATACTCCAATGAGAGCTACTAAATACGCACAGAAGAAATACAAGGATAGTTCGATAATCGTTTTGAATGTTGAAATCGAGGAACATTACCACAAGATGAGTGCCGAAAAATTCCTCGAAGAATCAGAAAGGGTTTATTAAAATGGCTAAGAATACTGAAATTCAGAAGGCAGAGAACACCGCTATTACCGCTTCGGATAACGCTTTTGATATTCCGACTGGTTTTGTGAACACTTTTGACCTTGATACTGACGAAGGTAAAAAGAGCGTTTTGAAGGCTTATAATGCAGCCGAACCGCTTAACGACCATGTTGACGAAGTTTTGAAGATTTGCGACGTTATGACAACTCCTGGTATTCGCAAGGGTCGTAATGGCATGCCTGATGTTCCGTGCCAAAACACGTATCTTATCGACGTTGACGGCAAGGCTTATTTCTCGCAATCCGATGGTGTTGCTCGTTCGCTTCAAATGTTTGTCGCACTTTATCCCGATATGGGCAAATCGGGTTCCGACGGTTTTGTTGCCATTAAGTGCATCGAACAACCGATGAACAACGGCAACACGCTCAAGACTTTGATTCCTGCGTAAAACAAAAAATTTTTTCTCGTGTACCAGACAACCGAATATCGTTCGCGGTATTCGGTTGTTTTATTTTAGGAGGTTTTATGGCTAAGAAATCATTAAAAAACGTTGCTTCTAAAGCAGCAGGTGAAATCAAAAATTTACCTAAAGAATATGCAAAGTTCAGACGTCAGTATAAAACAGATATTCAGCGTGTATATGGAATAGTTGCAGCAGGTGAGTTATCAGCAAGTGAAATGAAAAGCGCTGAACAATTTATAGAAAGCTTACATCAGTCGATACAAGATACTTATGCAATAAAATCTGGTGAGAGAAGGGGCGAATATACAACTTCATTGGAAGTGTTGCAACGTAGGAGTGATTTTGCAAAGGAAATGATAGACAGTGGTTTCAAAGAAGATTCGTTGCGAAAGAATGAAATGTTCAAGAGGGATATTAATCAAGCATCGGTTGGCGGTGTATCTAGTTTGTCAAGGGAAGAAACTAAAGTTTTTTACACTATGACTAAAGATTTATGGGAAGGTGTTGACCCTTCAAAACGTAATGAAGCAATTATGGAAGCATTAGGTGTTGAAACATTAGAAGAAGCATGGCGCATTGTCATGAACGACCCTGATGCTATACAAGCGGTAAAAGAAGCTAGAAAAAA
>JAZLEL010000131.1:0-4170 GCA_045615265.1 Clostridia bacterium
ACCGCTGTCAGACACAACTGCAAAAGCGTTCATCTGAAGACAGTTATAATCGTGGAAGCCTAAAGGCTCATGCTGAATAACTCTCTTATCAAGCTTAAAGCCGCTCTCTGTAAGACGCTTTTTGCTTCTTGGATGACAAGAATAAAGGATAGGCATATCATATTTTTCAGCCATTTTATTTATAGCAGTAAACAGCGAAGTGAAATTCTTCTCAGTATCAATATTTTCTTCTCTGTGAGCAGAAAGAAGAATATACTTACCTTTTTGGAGTCCCAAACGGGAGTGTATATCACTTGCCTCAATATCGCTTAAATTATTGTGAAGCACTTCAGCCATAGGAGAGCCTGTTACATAGGTACGCTCTTTAGGTAGTCCGCAATCTGCAAGATAACGGCGGGCATGCTCACTATAGGCCAAGTTAACGTCTGAAATAATATCTACTATTCTTCTGTTGGTTTCCTCAGGTAAACATTCATCCTTACATCTGTTACCTGCTTCCATATGAAAAATCGGAATATGCAGACGCTTTGCACCTATAACAGAAAGACAGGAATTTGTGTCTCCCAGAACAAGCACAGCATCGGGTTTAATCTCCACCATAAGCTGATAGGATTTGGCAATAATATTACCCATAGTTTCCCCAAGGTCGTTTCCAACCGCTTCCATATAAACATCGGGTGCCTCAAGTTTTAGGTCTTTAAAAAACACACCATTAAGGTTATAATCATAGTTTTGACCTGTGTGTGCAAGAACTGTATCAAAATACTGTCTGCACTTATTTATAACGGCAGCAAGACGAATTATCTCAGGGCGTGTACCCACGATAATAAGAAGCTTTAATTTCCCGTTGTTTTTAAATCCTTTACTCATTCTCAGTCACCTCAAAAATATGGAGTTTGTTATAAATGGATATTCTCTTTTTATCATCAGCCGAAGCATTGAATACAGACGCCTTTTTTCCGAAGCCTACTAATACAAGATAACGAACAATTCTGTATAAATAAACAAACGGACATAAAATTTTATATTTTTCTACTATAGGGTAAATATCTTTTGTTGATGCTTTAAGAGTTCTGTAAGCTTTACGAATTCTATCAGCTTTACTTCGGTTTTTTCTTTGGACATTATCAGATATTCTTCCACGAAGCTTGTCCTTTTTTCCAAAATTCCCGCCTTTTAAAATATCTTCGATTATTTCACTGCAAATATCATCATCGACGGTTCCGCACCACTTCGGTTTTGCTGTACCGAAATATTTATTACAAAGACAGGTCATTACACACATATAATTATAAAGACCAATATCCTTTAAGAAGGGTATAAGCTCATCATTCCAAAAGGAATCGTCTGCCGTTTTATTGACAAAATTTCCCCAATCAAGAAGATGGCGAAGCCCTATTCCCTCACCCAGCATATGATGCTGCATATGAAGAAGCAGTATAAGTGCATGATATTTGCTTTCTGCCACACGAAAGCTACCGTTACCCACATCTTTTATAACTGTATTGTTTACGGCTTCTTTAATAAAACCTCTTATTTTTTCGCCAACCTCTCCCTCTGGTATACCTGCAACCTCAAAGTGCATTTCAAGGTGTGAGTCGGGTTTTGTAAATACCACATGGCAAGGGTGATGCTCATGAGAAGCCTCAAACCCATTTTTAATAAGAAGCTCTTTAATTTTATTTTTATGGTTAGGGTCTATAAGAAAATCCACATCACCGAGCGTTCTTAAAGATGGATTGGGATAATATACTGCCGAAGACTCACCCTTTATTATACAGTAAGGCAAAGCTTCTTTTTCCAGCAACCCCACCAATTCCTTTTGAGAGTTGGATATGCGAGAATATTTACTCATAAGACCAAGTGAAAACTTAAACCATTTGTCATATATATCTTTAGGAATTTTATCCTTAATAGAAGAGGTTTGGTCAAATACCAAAAGAGCAACAGCTTGAGCATAAGCCTCATTAGCAAGTTCTTTCCAGTTAATATCAGCATCAACATCGGAAATACTCTCATCGGTGACAGATGTCTTTATGATATTAAGCAGCAGCGTCTGCTCTTTTGTCATAACCCATTCTCCTTTCTATTTTATACTATTTCAAAAAAAGTATCAGGATGATTTTTATCAAACTGCTCATTAGCCCACATAAGCGTAACGAGGTCGTCTGTTTCGCTTAAATTAATTATATTATGCGTGTAACCTGGAAGCATATGAACAGCCTCTATCTTTTCACCGCTAACATAAAAATCAAGCACCTCATCAGTACCAATTTTCCTTTGCTGAATAAGAGCCTTACCTGAAACCACAATAAAGAATTCCCACTTTGTATGGTGCCAATGCTGTCCCTTTGTAATACCAGGTTTTGAAATATTAACCGAAAACTGTCCGCATTTTTCAGTTTTAAGAAGCTCTGTAAAACTGCCTCGCTCGTCAACATTCATTTTAAGTTCAAAAAAAGCTTTTTCTTTCGGTAAATAGGAAAGATATGTTGAATATAGCTTTTTAGCAAAACTCCCCGATGGTATTTCTGGCATCAAAAGTGTTTCGGGCTGTGCTTTAAAGCTATCGAGTAAATCTACAATTTCACCAAGGGTCACCTTATGAGTAACAGGACAAACACAGAAATTGCCATCTCGGTGTTCTCTTCCCTCAAGACACAAAAGCATTTCTTCCATAAGGTCATCTATGTAAAGAAGAGTAAGCTCTACACTGGAATCATTAACAGTAATCGGCAAATCATTTGCAATATTATTGCAAAAGGTTGCAACAGCACTATTGTAATTAGGTCTGCACCATTTACCGAAAAGATTCGGGAAACGGTAAACAAGTACCCTTGCGCCTGTTTCCTTTCCATAGGCAAAAAACAGGTCCTCCCCAGCCTTTTTGCTCTGTCCGTAAGGACCGTTATAGCGTCCTTCAAGAGAAGCTTGTATGGAACTGCTAAGCATTATAGGACAGATATTATTATACTTTTTCAGGGTATCAAGAAGAGTAGACCCAAAGCCAAAATTGCCCTTCATAAACTCTTCTTGATTTTCAGGACGGTTTACCCCCGCAAGATTAAATACAAAATCCGCATTTTTACATGCTTCCTCTAAAAGTGAAGACGGAGAATCAATATCATAAAGATATAGCTCTTCTATTTGTATTTCGGGGTGCGTTCTGTCCTTACCGTCTTTAATATTCTTTAGTGCTTCGGTAAGGTTTTTTCCAACAAAACCCTTAGCACCGGTGATAAGTATTTTCATATTAGTAACCCTAAATTCTTTCGTATTTCCAGTTAATATTTTCCTTTGTAACCTTTGCGGGAACTCCGGCGATTACAGTATTGCTATTTTCAAATCGCTTTGTAACCACAGCAGCAGTTGCTACTATATTATTGTCGGCAATATAAACACCCTTACCTATGGTTGCTTTATGGCCTATCCAAACGTGATTTCCAATAACAATATCTGTTGACGGATTTAATCTGTTTCCCTCAATATCAGTTATACTGTGACCGTCACCGGTACGCAGCGTAATATCATATGAAAACAAGCAATCATTGCCTATTTTAATTGAACACCCTTCAATGCAGGCAAAATGTACACTTCCTGTCAAACGACTTCCTTTTCCTATAACAACATTATTGCCATCATCTTCAATAGCAAAACTACCGTTTCTAATTAAAACATCTTCTTCTATTTCGATTACATTGTTACTTCCGTATATAATAAAGGTTGTGTTAACAACATTTGCCTTGCCTGAAAATTTGATTATATTCCCTTTGCCTCTACAATCCACCTTACAATGCATAAGTTTTGCACCCGATAAAATAATTTTATTTCCTCTGATTTTAAATTGGTTATTAAAGGGAAGTCTGTTTATTACAGGTTGAAAAAATGAAATGATACATTTCAAAAACTTTTTCATCAATTTTTCTCCATTTTCACAAGTTCTTCACGGATATAAGCTAAAGACAAAAGCTTTTCCTTTACCTGCTCAACGCTTAAAAGCTCAGTGTTATTGGAGTCAAAGAGTGTAAGGGGATTACGCTCTACATCGCCGTCTTTAAAGTATTTATCGTAGTTAAGACCTCTGTTATCACTGGGTACGCGGTAAAACTCACCCATATCAACAGCATTAGCACATTCTTCGTTAGTAAGAAGTGTTTCATACATCTTCTC
>JAZLEL010000132.1:0-7953 GCA_045615265.1 Clostridia bacterium
GGTCCGGGAGTTCAAGGACGATGTCGAGAAAAAGAAGCCCAAGAAGGCAATAATCAAGCACGTGACCAGGCAGGAATCACGCAGCTCAGCTGGCAATTGTCAAGCAGATGAGCCGACAGGAATCACGCAGCTCAGCTGGCAATTGTCATGCAGATGAGCCGGCAGGAATCACGCAGCTCAGCAGGCCCTGATCACGTGACTCTGCAGGCACTGATCACGTGGCTGATCAAGGAAAAAAGCTTCAGAGCGTGCAAACGGAGCCAAGCGAAGCTTGGGTTACCCGAAGCTGTATGTGTATACAGCGAGAGGCGACGGATTGCGCGGAGCAAAAAGGCATCAATAAAAAGAAAAATCGAACAAAGGAGATTTTTCAACATTAAGCCAAAAAATCTCCTTTTCTTAACAGTTTTTAATTACTATCCATCACGCCTTTTTGCGGTCTGGACTTTTTTAACATTCCCTTTAATTATTTGAGGTTATTCTTAAGTGTTTCAAGCTCTGCCTTGATTTCAGCAGGAAGTCTGTCACCAAACTGAGCGAAGTACTTCTCCTGATCCACAACATCTTCCATCCAAACAGCCTTATCTACGCTGAGAAGCTCTTTAAGCTGTTCCTTGGATATATCAAGGTCTGTTGTGTCAATATCCTCGATTTCAGGAAGGAAACCGATTTCGCTGTCTTTTGCCTGAACCTTGCCATCGCAACGGTCAACAATCCAGTTAAGAACACGCATATTATCACCAAATCCGGGCCACATAAAGTTACCCTCATCATCTTTTCTGAACCAGTTAACGTGGAAAATCTTGGGAGCCTTTTCGGGATCCATCTTTGCACCCATTTCAATCCAGTGTGCGAAGTAGTCAGCCATATTGTAACCAACGAAGGGCTTCATAGCCATGGGGTCACGGCGAACAACACCAACTGCACCTGTTGCTGCAGCAGTTGTTTCAGATGCCATTGTAGCACCTACGAATACACCGTGGTTCCAGTCTCTTGCCTGGTATACGAGGGGAGCAGTCTTAGCACGGCGTCCGCCGAATACGATAGCACTGATCGGAACACCCTGAGGATTCTCGAATTCCTTAGAAATGCAGGGGCAGTTTACTGCAGGAGCAGTAAATCTTGAGTTAGGATGAGCAAGGTTGCCCTCATATGTCTTGCCGTTAACAACGTTTCCTGTCCACTCTGTGCAGTTTTCGGGAGGATTCTTGTCAAGACCTTCCCACCAAACTGTCATATCATCATTATTGGTAGCAACGTTTGTGAAGATTGTGTTCTTCTTTGTTGCAGCAAGTGCGTTGAAGTTTGTCTTTTCGCTTGTTCCGGGAGCAACGCCGAAGAAGCCTGCTTCGGGATTGATAGCGTAAAGTCTGCCGTCTTCGCCGATTCTGAGCCAAGCTATATCGTCACCGATTGTCCAAACCTTATAGCCCTTCTTTGTAAGATATTCCGGAGGAATAAGCATTGCAAGGTTTGTCTTACCGCAAGCAGAGGGGAATGCAGCACAGATGTACTTAACTTCACCCTGAGGATTTTCAAGACCGAGGATAAGCATATGTTCAGCCATCCAGCCTTCCTTCATACCCTGGTAGGAAGCAATTCTGAGTGCGAAACACTTCTTGCCGAGAAGCACGTTACCGCCGTAAGCGGAGTTAACGGACATAATTGTGTTGTCCTGAGGGAAGTGAACAATATATCTCTCATCGGGATTTACATCTTTCTTTGCGTGAAGGCACTTAACAAAGTCGCCGTCTGTACCAAGAGCATCAAGTACATCCTTGCCCACTCTTGTCATAATGTCCATATTAAGAACAACATAGATGCTGTCTGTAAGCTCTATACCAATCTTGGAGAAGGGAGAGCCAACAGGGCCCATGGAATAAGGGATAACATACATTGTTCTGCCTTCCATAGAGCCGTCATAAAGAGCATTAAGCTTTGCATACATCTCCTTGGGAGCCATCCAGTTATTGATAGGACCTGCTTCCTCTTCTGTTTCTGTGCAGATAAATGTTCTGTCCTCTACACGAGCAACGTCGTTTTCTGCTGTTCTATGGTAGTAACAACCGGGGAGCTTTTCCTGATTAAGCTTTATCATTTCACCTGTGGAAACAGCCTCTTCACGAAGAGCCTCAAGCTGCTCATCACTGCCGTCAATCCAAACTACATTCTGCGGCTTGCAAAGAGTTTTCATTTCTTCAAGCCAGCTAAGTACTTTCTTATTATCTGTCATTATTATTCTCCTTTCAAAAAAACCAATTTTTCCTGTTTATCATTATATAGTATAAATCGATATTTGTCTACTGTTTTTTACGAAATTTTATAAAAAGGGCAACCCTGTTTTAATTAGGTTGCCACCGTTTATTTATTAAAATAATCACTAAGCTCGCAAAACTTTTCTATTGACAGAGCCTCACCACGGATTGCGGGAGAAAGTCCGATTGATTCCACCGCTTTTATAATTTCATCTTTGGTGCCGAAAGCTCCGCTTCCCGAAAGGGCGTTGACAAGGGTTTTTCTCCTTTGGGAAAATGCTGCCTTGACAAGCTTGAAGAAAAGCTTTTCATTCTCAGGTAACACAGAGGGAGTATCCAGTATCTCCATGCTTACCACGGCACTGTCAACCTTTGGTGCTGGGATAAATGCACCTGCGGGAACATTTTTTATAATCTGAGGTCTTGAAAAATACTGCGTTGCTACACTTATTGCCCCGTAATCCTTTCCTCCCGGACTTGCACAAAGTCTTTGTGCAACCTCCTTTTGAATCATAACGACAATTTTTTTGAACGGAAGTCTGCTTTCCAGAAGATTCATTATAATCGGGGTCGTAATATAATACGGAAGATTTGCGGCAACGCTGACCTCCATACCAGAAAACTCCGTTTTAATAAGCTCTTTTAAATCTATCTTAAGACAATCCTCCCAGATGAAGGATATATTTGAAAATCCACCAAGTGTTTCATTAAGAACTTTTTGAAGTCTTTTGTCAAGTTCAATGGACACGACCTTTCCTGCATTCGTTGCAAGTGCTGCCGTAAGAACACCAAAGCCCGGACCTATTTCTATCACTCCCTGGCTGTTTTCCGTGGCTTCCTTCGCCATTATGGCAGGAACAGATGCATCTGTAATGAAGTTCTGTCCCATACTTTTTGCAAATGTAAAGCCATACTTTGAGCACAGATATTTAATTATTTTCGGGTCTGTAAGCTCGTACATTACTTATCCTCCATAAGTTCATTAAAGCCTTTTATATACATATGGCATACTGCCTTAAGCTCATTCTGCCTGTCTTTACTACGCTCATCATATACGCCGCATACCGTCATACCTGCCGACACGGCAGACGCTGCAGCAGATATAACATCTTCAAACACTATGCACCTGCCAGGCTCCGTCCCCGCCTTCTTTGCAGCGAGAAGATAAACTTCGGGAGAGCCTTTTCCTACCCCTGCCTCGCAGGTGTTTGCAAATGCGTCAAACAAATCATATATACCATTGTTTTTAAGTGCCGGTTCAAAAAAATATTGCGGTGAGCTTGTGCAAAGAACAATCTTTTTGCCATGCTTTTTGAGATAATTTATATATTCCTTGACATATGGTTTGAGCGGAACATTATGCGTATACTCATAAATTGCCATATCTGTCCATTCCTGCATCAATTCTTCGGGGGTATCGGGAAGATTAAAGCGGTTTTTTGTGTAGGCGGCAATTTCCGAAAAGCTCATCGCCGCAATGTCATGCACATAATCCCCCGGCACTTGTATTCCACGCTTTTTTTCGAGAAAGTCGTAATCTATCCTTTCCCATATTCCAAGCGAATCCATTATTGTGCCGTCCATATCGAATATGGCAGTGTCAAATGTATTTAGCATATAAATCTATCCTCAACATTTATTTAGAGAATCGTTCAAGAAGCGAATGCTTTACCCTCCACAGTTTAGTAGATAAATCCACATAGTAGGTATGGGGGTTTTCAAAGCGCTTAACCTCGTCCCATATCGTTTCCACCTGCTCCTTGCAGTATTCCCGTATTTCGGGAAGCTTTGGAAGTGATACTATCTGTTCGCCATTTTCAAAGACCTTTACAAGAAGCTTTCTCGCAGTGAAATTGTTAACGGTCTTACGTTTCCAGGTGTGGACAGGATCGAAAATTTCATAAGACTGACTATCGTCAATCTCTTCTCCGTGGAGTGTTATAACGTCAGCAATAGCCTTGCCTGTATCGTTATCGTAAAGTCTGTAAACCTGTTTAAAATCAGGGGTTGTTATCTTTGCAGCGTTTTCGCTGATTTTGATTTTGGGGACAATTTCCCCGTCCTCCTCAACACCTACAAGCTTGTAGACACCGCCGAAAACAGGCCAGCTCCTTGCAGTAATAAGCCTTTCCCCGACACCGAAGGAATCAATCTGTGCGCCATGAGAAAGGGTGTCCCTGATAATATATTCATCAAGTGAATTTGAAACAACAATTGCACAATCTTCAAAGCCCGCTTTATCAAGCTCTTCGCGGATTTTTCTGGTAAGGTATGTGATATCTCCGCTATCAATACGAACTCCTTTCGGTCTGTATCCCTTAGGAACAATAACCTCCTTAAACACACGGATTGCATTGGGCAGCCCGCTTTTAAGAACATTATACGTATCGATAAGGAGTGTACAGCTGTCAGGATAAACACTGGCATATGCCTTGAATGCATCATACTCATCGGCAAACATCTGCACCCAGCTATGTGCCATTGTTCCGATTGCGGGAATACCATAAAGCTCATCGCTCAATGTGTTTGCCGTACCTACGCAACCTGCAATATACGCAGCTCTTGCACCTAAAATCGCACTGCTTGCACCGTGGGCACGGCGTGAACCGAACTCCATAACTGCTCTTCCGCCTGCTGCACGGACAATTCTGTTCGTTTTTGTAGCAATAAGTGTCTGATGATTTACAAGAAGAAGCAGCATTGTTTCTACAAGCTGTGCCTGAATTGCAGGGCCTCTTACAATTACAAGCGGCTCGTTGGGAAATACTGGAGTACCTTCGGGCATTGCCCATACATCACAGGAAAACTTGAAATTTTTAAGGTATTCAAGGAATTTTTCATCAAAAAGCTTTCTGCTGCGAAGATAGCTTATATCCTCATCATCAAACTTGAGATTGCGAAGGTATTCCACCACCTGCTCAGTTCCCGCCATAATGGCAAAGCCGCCGTCGTCAGGTACGGACCTGAAATAAAGGTCGAAATAACAAATCTTTTCACCTGTACCATTTAAAAAATAACCGTTTGCCATTGTAAACTCATAAAAGTCAGCAAGCATCGAATAGTTTTCTTCTTTTAACATTCTAAACATCTCCTGTTTTTAAAACAGAGTTATTGACAAAGTCAATAACTCTGCTATCTAACTAATCAGCCATTCTCAATGGCATCTTCAAGCCAGAATTCAGCAATATCGATTGCTTCAAAAAGGCTTTCACGAGTAGCTTTCTTAATAACCTTTTCCTTCCCTGCACCCTTGTTTGTGCAAAGGTCGATTGTTACGCTGTCAGCAACCTCAAGGTCGCCCACCTTTTTCTTTGACTTAACTGTGAAAATAATGATGTATTTTTCACTGAGATCACCATAATAGATGGTATCTCCGCGGCGAACCATAGGCTTGCCCTTATAGGTAAAAACAGTCTGCTCCGCTGCCATATTATCACTCCTTAAATATATTCTAAAGATAAGTTTACACAATAATTTAGTTTATTTTACCACATAACACTAAATTAGTAAAGTATTTTTTTGTTTCAGGCAGATATTACAGGGTAAATAGTAAATGGATTTTTTAAAAAACTATTGATAATTTTGCCTGATTGTGTTATACTTATAAAGCTGTACAGGCCGGGGAGGTAGCGGTGCCCTGTATCCGCAATCCGCTAAAGCGGAGGTTATGTCCCCGATTGAGGCGTCGTTTTGTATGGCTGGAGCATTTAAGTGGTGTTGACGGTCGGGTCTTGCGCAATGTCGGCCCGTGAACCTTGTCAGGCGGGGAACCGAGCAGCAATAAGCGGTTTCCGGTATGTGCCGTAAGGGTGCCTGACCCGAGCTAACTGAATGATTTCCGCATATTGAATTACGTCGATTTCGGGGTGTACAGCAAAATATAATTTTGATTTCTAAGGGATAAAAACAAATGGTGTTTTATCCCTTTAGTTAAATATGAGCCTTACTGCCAATTTACAAAAAGGAGGAATTTGCATGGAGCATCAGACACTTTACAGAAAGTGGAGGCCTAAAACCTTTGACGATGTTGTAGGTCAGCAGCACGTAACGCAAACAATTAAAAACGAAATCAAAAACAACGTCTGCGGTCATGCATTCCTGTTCTGCGGCACAAGAGGAACGGGTAAAACCTCTACTGCCAGAATTTTAAGCAAGGCAGTCAACTGCGAAAATCCCTTAGACGGAAATCCATGTAACAAATGTGCTACCTGTCAGGGTATTGAAAACGGCAGTATAATGGATATTATTGAAATCGATGCCGCAAGCAACAGCGGTGTTGACAATATCCGTTCACTTCGTGAGGAGGCTGTGTATACTGCAGCCGTTACAAAATATAAGGTCTATATCATTGACGAGGTGCATGCACTTAGTAAGGATGCGTTCAACGCCCTTTTAAAGTTGCTTGAAGAGCCTCCTGTGCACGTAAAATTCGTACTTGCAACAACTGAAGCGAACAAGGTGTTAGGCACAATTTCATCACGTTGTCAGTGTTTTGATTTTAAGAGAATTACTCCCAATGACATTTACGGCAGGCTGGAATATATCTGTAATGCCGAGGGAATTATGGCAGAAGATAAGGCTCTTAAAATGATTGCCCATCATGCAGACGGTTCTCTTCGTGATGCACTCAGTGCACTTGAACCGTGCATTGCTGCAGGCAGGGAAATCGACACACAATTCGTTGCTGATTTTTTGGGGCGTTCAGAAAATCATTCCGTTTTGGAGTTGTGCAGATTTATAGGAGAAAACGATACCGCAGGAATTGTGAAATGCATTGACGGGGTATGCTCACGCGGAAAAAACCTTTCTCCGTTCATAGAAGCACTTATCCGTGCAATACGTGATATGCTTATTATATCCGTTTCAGGTAAGTGTAAAAGTGATTTTGATGAAAGTGAATATCAGGAGCTTTGCGAAAGTGCCGCACACTATTCTGCGGAAAAGCTTCTTTATTCGATAAAAACTCTTTCCGAGGCAGTTTCTGCTGCACGATTTATGACAAATCCCAGAGTTGTTTTTGAATCAGCACTTATAAAGCTATGTATAAAAGGCAATGACGGCAGTTACGATGCTCTTCTTTCCAGAATTGCAGAATTGGAAAAAAAGATAGAGAGTGGAAATATAACAGTTAAAGAAAAAGCCCCTCTTCCCCCTGCAAAGCCTAAGGAAGAAAAGGTAGCGAAGGAGAATACAAAACCTGTTTCAAAGCCTGAGCTTCCTCCGAGCGAGTTTTTGAAAAAAATTAAAGATGCATGGCCTGAGGTTATGAATGATTTGGCAGGAAGCATTTTATTGTTCACAGCACTGGAGAACGTAAACCTGCGTGAAGAAAACGGAAAGCTTGCTCTCTGTTTCCCCGATGAGGGCGGCAGAGCGATGCAGGATATGGTGTCCGAGGGAATTGAAGAAATAAATGCGGCTATAAAAGCACATACGGGGCTTGATGCCAATGCAGTAACAAGGCTTGAAAGTGATTTTTCCGCTTTTGTTAAAAAGAGCGTTGGGCATGACCCTATGGAGGATATACTGAATCTTCCAATAACTAAAAACCTAGAATAAAGAAAGACTAACTATTAAAAGTCAATAGGTAAAATGAAAAAAAGTATAAAAATTTTATCTAATAAAAATAGGTATGGCAAACAGACTTCCCAAGGAAGTCTCAAAAAAATATTGGGAAAG
Organism: Clostridia bacterium; assembly: GCA_045615265.1. Taxonomy (GTDB): domain Bacteria; phylum Bacillota; class Clostridia; order UMGS1883; family UMGS1883; genus UMGS1883. The sequence goes on from JAZLEL010000132.1 coordinate 7,935, forward strand.
TAATTATGCAATAGGCACA
>JAZLEL010000133.1:0-2500 GCA_045615265.1 Clostridia bacterium
TCAATGGATCCCTCAAGCATCCGATCACAAATCTCCGACATCTCTACAAGCTTGTCCTTGTAGTCTCGCAGAAGTCTTGCTTCTTCGGATTGTGTGCTGTAGGAGGAGAGGAATTCGTCTATCCACTTCTTGAGGTTTCCGATGATTTCCTTCACTTTGCCCAAGAAGGTCTTCTTTTCACCCTCTGACAAGGAGTCAAACATCTTTCTTCATTCTTTGACATAGCGTGAATTACCATTTAATATTGCACAAAAAACGAAGATAAATCAAGCCGGAACATCTCACATCAATCGAAAACTCATGAACATTTGCGAAAAAGCATCGCAAACAGTAAAATCATAATTATATTTTATAATTAACCCGCATAAAAACAAAAAAAGCAGCAATCAAAAGATTACTGCGAATTTTGGCGACTCGGATGGGGCTCGAACCCACGACCTCCAGCGTGACAGGCTGGCGTTCTAACCAACTGAACTACCGGGCCAAATGGTGGGAACAATAGGGCTCGAACCTATGACCCTCTGCTTGTAAGGCAGATGCTCTCCCAGCTGAGCTATGCTCCCATTTGGTCGTTGCCAGTACCGACAACGTTGATTATTATAACAAAAGCTACCGAAATTGTCAAGGCTTTTTTTAAAAATATTTTATAAATTTTCAGCTCTGTATTATTCCTATTTATTTTAGGTAGAATATATGAATAAAATATAAATTTTTTTCCAAAAAAGGATAAGTTTCTTTTATCCGTTGACTTAAAATTGATTTTATGCTAGAATATATGAAGTGTAATTATGGACATAATCTTACAGACGGTGAGGTTTTTACAATATGAAGAAAAAAAGAAAAAAGAGAAGGATTATCCGTACATTAAAAACAATGTTCATTTCCTTCCTTATGATATTTGCCGCACTAAGCGGAATATACTGTGCTAGAATCTATACTACACCTTACAGCAGTGTAGTGGATGAGTTTGCAGTAGGTACATTGGACGGTGTTAAGATTTCTAAAGAAAAGTGCAACATCCTTATAATGGGAACGGACAAGGAAGGGCTTCGTACCGATGTTATGATGCTTGCACAGATTGACCCTAAAAACGGCACTGCAGTGGTTATGAGTATTCCCCGTGATACGAGGGTTAAATATAAGGGTGTAAACCGTAAAATTACGGAGGTTCACTCTGTCGGTATGCGAAATGGCAAACACGGAAGCGAGGCTGCAATTATTGCGGTGAAAGAACTTACGGGAATACCGATTAACCATTTCGTAAAGGTTAATTTTGATGCATTCCAGGATTGTATTGATGAACTTGGGGGAGTGGATTTCGATGTTCCCCAGAGAATGAAGTACAAAGACCCGTACCAGGATTTATATATCGATCTCCAACCAGGTATGCAGCACCTTGACGGGGACAAGTCTGAGCAGCTTATCCGTTTCCGCCGCTATAAAAACGGTGACCTTGACAGAATCAAGGTTCAGCAGGATTTCATACATGCTGTTGCCGAACAGAAACTGCAAATGAAATATATCGGCAAAATTGATGATATCTACAAAATTCTTTCCGATAATATGGAAACATCAATGACACCTGCTGATATCATTCAGTGCGGAATGCAGATGCTTTCGATAGGAACAGAGAATATTGCCACTGTAACAATGCCAGGAACACCTCAGGACATAGGTGGAGGTTCATACGTGATTCCTGATTATAAAGGCATTGGAGAGGTCAGAGAAGCCTCTTTCGGTTACGATGAAAACGGAAATGAAATATAATTAGAAAAAAGTGTAAAAAAATACTTGCATTGGTAATAATAAAACGATATAATATTACCGGTATGCATCTATGTTTAAGGGAGATATAACTTATGGCTGAAAATGTTAATGTAAAAATCACTATGAGCGGCGGCGGGGAAATTGAGCTTGAGCTTTATCCTGATATAGCCCCCGAAACAGTTAACAATTTCAAATCTCTTGTAGAAGAAGGGTTTTATGACGGACTTACCTTCCATAGAATTATAAAGGGATTTATGATTCAGGGCGGTGACCCTCTGGGTAACGGCATGGGCGGTAGTGATAAGTGCATTAAGGGTGAATTTAAAATGAATGGTTTTGATAATCCTCTTAAGCATACCCGTGGTGTTATTTCCATGGCACGCAGTCAGATGCCTAACAGTGCATCAAGTCAGTTCTTCATTATGCATGAAGATGCTCCGCACCTTGACGGTAGCTATGCTGCTTTCGGTAAGGTTACAAAGGGTATCGAAATAGTTGACGAAATAGCGGATACACCCGTTGGCTGGGATGGACAGACTCCTAAGGTTACACCTGTTATTGAGTCAATGAAATTAATCTAAGCTTTTAAATAATTTTTATTATTTATATATTTTTTAAACACGAAAGGATGTTTTAAAATGGCAGTAAAAGTTGCAATTAACGGTTTTGGACGTATCGGTCGTCTGGCATTCCGTCAGATGTTCGGTGCAGAGGGTTACGAGATCGTAGCTAT
>JAZLEL010000134.1:0-19796 GCA_045615265.1 Clostridia bacterium
GTCACCCGTTATCCTCGGTGTATCCGAAGGTGCAGGTAAGTATATGTGCGGCTACAAGACAGTTGTAGGCATGGTTAAGGGCATGATTGATGAGCTCGGTATCACTGTTCCCGTTGCACTTCACCTTGACCACGGTTCATATGAACACGCTCTTAAGGTTATCGAAGCAGGATTTTCATCTGTTATGTTCGACGGTTCTCACTACTCCATCGAAGAAAACATTGAAAAGACAAAAGAAATCATTAAGATTGCAAATGAAAAGGGCATCTCCGTTGAAGCTGAAGTTGGCTCCATCGGTGGTGAAGAAGACGGCGTAGTTGGCGGCGGCGAAGTAGCAGACGTTAACGAATGCAAGATGATTGCAGACCTCGGCGTAGATATGCTCGCTGCAGGTATCGGTAACATCCACGGTAAGTACCCCGCAAACTGGAAGGGACTTGATTTTGACGCTCTTGAAAAAATAAGCGAAGCAACAGGAAGCATTCCGCTTGTTCTTCATGGTGGTACAGGCATCCCTGCTGATATGATTAAGAAGGCTATCAGCCTCGGAGTTGCAAAGATTAATGTTAATACAGAATGTCAGCTTGCATTTACTGCTGCTACAAGAAAGTATATTGAAGCAGGAAAAGACCTTGAAGGTAAAGGTTTTGACCCCAGAAAGGTTCTTGCTCCCGGTGTTGAAGCAATCAAAGAAACAGTTAAAGAAAAAATGGAGCTTTTCGGCAGCGTAAACAAGGCGTAAAAAGCATAATATATAATCAGGGGAGACGTAGAGTTTCCCCTGTTTGATTTTAATAAGGCAGAGTTGGTAAGTTTTTACAGAAACTTTGCCGTTATATGAGGAAAAACTATGAGTAGAGAAAATATCCTTTCCAAGCAAGCACTCAAAAGACTGCCTGTGTATATGTCATATCTTAAATCACTTGATTCTGCTGAGGTGGAATATATCTCATCTTCTGCGGTGGCAAAGGCACTGGATATGAATGATGTTCAGGTAAGAAAAGATCTGGCAGCCGTATGTAAAAGCTCAGGTGTCCCGAAGAAAGGCTTTATTGTGCGTGACCTTATAGCGGGCATCTCGGATTATCTGGGATACACTAACGGTAAGGATGCAATTCTTATTGGTGCGGGAAACCTTGGAATGGCACTTATGAGCTACCGTGGATTTGACAACTATGGCATAAATATTGTTGCAGCATTTGACAGCCGTGCGGAGGTAATTGATAACAAAAAGATTTTTCACATTTCAAGGCTTTCTGAAATCTGCAAAAAGCTGGATGTAAAAATAGGAATAATCACAGTTCCTGACACAGCGGCACAAAAGGTTTGCGATATGCTGGTTGAAAGCGGAATCTTAGCTATATGGAACTTCGCACCCACGCATATAAAAGCACCTGAGGAAATTCTTGTGCAGAATGAGAATATGGCATCATCTCTTGCACTTCTCTCAAATCATTTGAAAGAAAAGATGGCAGTTATTCCTTTAAAGTAACAACTTTGATAGTAAAAATCTCTTATTTGTGTAAAATAAACAAATAAGAGATTTTTTTTGTTGTTCAAATAATGATACAATTCTTAAGAAAGGAATAAAGAAAATGTGTGAGGAGAGAAATTTGATAGACAGTGTGGAGAAGCTTGAAAAAGAAATAAAAAAAGTGCGTGAAGTACAAAAATGCTTTGCAACTTTTTCTCAGGAAGAGGTAGATAAGATTTTCCTTGCTGCAGCATCAGCAGCAAATAAAGAGCGTATTCCACTTGCAGAAATGACTGTAAAAGAAACGGGAATGGGTGTTGTTGAGGATAAGGTCATCAAAAATCACTATGCATCAGAGTATATTTATAACGCATACAAAAACACAAAAACCTGTGGCATAATTGAGGAGGATAAAATCTACGGAATAAAGAAAATTGCAGAACCTATCGGTGTGATTGCAGCAGTTATTCCCACCACAAATCCTACATCAACTGCTATTTTTAAGTGCCTTATTGCACTTAAAACGAGAAATGCTATCATAATCAGCCCTCACCCTAAAGCAAAGAATTCCACCATTGCCGCAGCAAAGGTTGTTTTGGAGGCAGCAGTTAAAGCAGGTGCTCCCGAGGGGATTATAAGTTGGATAGATGTCCCCGGTCTTGAACTTACCAATACCGTTATGAAAGAATGCGATATGATTTTAGCAACTGGCGGACCGGGAATGGTAAGGGCGGCTTATTCAAGCGGTAAACCTGCACTTGGCGTAGGTGCGGGAAACACCCCCGCAGTTATTGATAAAAGTGCAAATATTCTTAGTGCAGTAAATTCCATTATTCATTCCAAAACCTTCGACAACGGAATGATTTGTGCCTCCGAACAGTGCGTTATTGTGGACAAAGAAATATATGATGAGGTTTATGCGGAATTTGAAAGACGTGGGTGTTATTTCCTGAAGGCTGACGAGATTGATAAGGTCAGAAAGACCATTCTTATCAATGGGTCACTAAACGCCAAAATTGTAGGGCAAACGGCACACACCATTGCCGCTCTTTCAGGCGTAAAGGTGGCTGAAGACACGAAAATTCTCATAGGTGAGGTTGAGAAGGTTGACCTGTCCGAAGAATTTGCACACGAGAAGCTTTCACCTGTGTTGGGTATGTATAAAGCAGAGAATTTTGAAGATGCCCTTTTAAAAGCTCAGCGACTTGTCGAGGACGGCGGAATAGGTCATACTGCTTCGTTGTATATTGATGAAATAAGTGAAATTGAAAAGATTGACCTTTTCGCCCTTAGAATGAAAGCCTGCCGCATTCTTATAAACACCCCCTCCTCGCACGGCGGAATAGGCGACCTTTATAATTTTAAGCTTGCTCCGTCACTTACGCTGGGATGCGGCTCCTGGGGAGGAAACTCCGTATCGGATAACGTAGGAGTAAAGCATCTTTTGAATATAAAGACAGTTGCAGAAAGAAGGGAAAATATGCTTTGGCTTAGGGTTCCTGAAAAAATATATATGAAAAAGGGTTGCCTTCCTGTTGCTCTTGATGAACTGGAATCTGTTATGAAAAAGAAACGTGCATTTATCGTGACGGATAATTTCCTGTACGAAAATGGTTATGCAAAACCTGTGACAGATAAGCTCGATGAAATGGGCATTATCCACACAACCTTCTTTAATGTTGAGCCTGACCCCACACTTGCCACCGCAAAGACGGGAGCAGCCCAGATGCAGGCATTCAAACCCGATACCATTATTGCACTAGGCGGTGGCAGTGCGATGGATGCGGCGAAAATAATGTGGGTACTGTATGAACACCCTGAAGCCGACTTTATGGATATGGCAATGCGTTTTGCAGATATCAGGAAGAGAATATATAACTTCCCTAAAATGGGTGAAAAAGCGTACTTTATCGCAATTCCAACATCAGCGGGTACGGGCAGTGAGGTTACCCCCTTTGCCGTAATTACTGACGAGGATACAGGTATCAAATACCCCCTTGCAGATTATGAGCTTCTTCCAAATATGGCAATTATTGATACCGATTTTCATATGTCTGCACCAAAAACTCTTACTGCAGCGGCAGGTATAGATGCAGTTACCCATTCGCTCGAAGCGTATGCATCAATGCTCGCAACAGACTACACGGACTATCTTTCTTTAGGTGCGCTTAAAAATGTATTTGAATATCTTCCCCGTGCATATGAAGACGGTCATAAAGACGTGGTAGCACGTGAAAAAATGGCAAACGCAGCGACAATGGCAGGTATGGCATTTGCAAATGCGTTTCTTGGAGTGTGTCATTCTATGGCGCATAAGCTGGGTGCGTTTTTCCACCTGCCACATGGTGTTGCAAATGCACTTATGATTGAAGAGGTGCTTAGGTTCAACGCATCGGAAACTCCTTGTAAAATGGGAACTTTTTCTCAGTACGACTATCCCCGCACCCTTTCACGCTATGCTGCCGTTGCAGAGCATCTGGGAGTAAAGGGCGAGAGCGATAACGAAAAATTTGAGGGACTCGTTTCTCTTATAAATGACCTTAAGGATAAGGTCGGTATTAAAAAGTGCATTCGTGATTACGGAATTGAAGAAAAAGAATTTCTTGAGAAACTTGACGAGATGACAATGCAGGCATTTGATGACCAGTGTACAGGTGCAAACCCCCGCTATCCGCTTATGAGCGAAATTAAGACAATGTATCTTAATGCTTATTATGGAGGTGCAAAGTGATGAAAAAAGAAAATATATTATATCAAAGCAGTGCAAAAACAATTTACCGTGACGGTGACAAGGTTATAAAAATGTTTAATGAAGAGTATTCCAAGGCAAATGTTTTGAACGAAGCACTCAATCAGGCAAGGGTAGAGGAAACAGGGCTTAACATTCCAAAGCTTTACGAGGTTACAAAAATTGATGGCAAATGGGCAATTATTATTGAATATATAGAGGGAAAGACACTCCATCAGCTTATGGAGGAAAATCCCGACAAGAAGGACGAGTATATTGAAAGACTTGTAGATATTCAAAAGGATATCCTTTCCCGCCATGCATTGCACTTAAATAAGCTTAAGGATAAGATGCACTCGAAAATTTCTATGACAGAGCTTAATGCTACAATCCGCTATGAACTGCACACACGTCTTGATGCCACTCCCAAGCATAATAAGGTGTGCCACGGGGATCTTCATCCCAGTAATATTATTATCACAAAAGAAGACGAGGCATATATCATAGACTGGGCACACGTAACGCAGGGAAACGGTGCGGCAGATGCAGCAAGGGTGTATCTTCTTATGACACTTGACGGAAATATAAAGGGTGCTGAAAAGTATCTTGACACATTCTGCGAAAAGACAGATACCGCAAAGCAGTATGTTCAAAAATGGCTGCCGATTGTGGCGGCATCTCAACTGACAAAAGGTCATGAGGAAGAAAAAGAGCTTCTTCTTGACTGGATAAATGTAGTGGATTACGAGTAATTTTACAAAGGAGAAGTCGCCGTAAAATAACTGTTTTGCGGCGATTTCCTTTTAAATAGTGATGAAATTGTGTGGATTTTACTAAAATAAGGTCGAAAATTATCGCTTTTTTTGGTTAATTTTCCCTAAAACTGTTTGACTATTGTGTTAAAATTTGGTAAAATTAATATATAAATTATATCAAGCGAGGGCATATTGATGACATCTAAGATTAAAAAGAAAGAAAAAGAAAAAAATTCTTTTATAACGACCTCTCAGCTTGCTCAGTTTAATAACGGAACGAATTTCCGAAGCTACGAATTTATGGGAGCTATTCCGTCAGAATATTGCGGCGAGCGTGGATATAGCTTTGCCGTTTGGGCACCAAATGCCCTTTCTGTCAGCGTTGTAGGCGATTTTAACGGATGGGACAGCGAGGCGCATCCTATGAATCCGCAGGGAAGTTCAGGTATATGGCACTGCTTCATAAAGGATGTAAAGGATGGGCAGTGCTATAAATATTTTATAAGATGTAAGGACGGCAGTACGCTCTATAAAGCAGACCCTTATGCCAGAAGGGCACAGCTTCCACCCGAAACCGCTTCTGTCACATATGATGCCTCAGGCTTTGAATGGACAGATAAGAAGTGGATGGATAACCGCCTAAAGACGGAGCCTTATAAAAAACCTATGCTGATTTATGAGATGCATCTGGGCAGCTGGCGTACCCACCCTGACGGCTCACTGAAAAGTTACAGAGAAATTGCTGACGAACTGTGTGATTATCTTTTGAATATGGGATATACCCATGTGGAGCTTATGCCGCTTACAGAGTTTCCTTTTGACGGTAGCTGGGGTTATCAGGTAACGGGTTATTTCGCCGTTACAAGCCGCTACGGAACGTCTAAGGATTTTATGTATTTCGTGAATAAATGCCACGGAAAGGGCATAAGTGTAATTATGGACTGGGTTCCTGCACATTTTCCGCGTGATGCCCATGGACTTGCCCGATTTGACGGAACACCGATATATGAATATCCAGACCCCTTGAAAGGGGAGCATAAGGAATGGGGAACATTGGTGTTTGACTATGGCAGGGACGAAGTTGTTTCTTTCTTAATGTCAAGTGCGTTTTACTGGATGGATATGTTCCACATTGATGGACTCAGGGTAGATGCTGTTTCAAGTATGCTCTACCTTGACTATGGCAGAGAGGAATATATACCCAACAAGTATGGTGGAAAGGAAAATCTAGAGGCAATTGAATTTTTGCAAAATCTTAATATTGCCGCCTTTTCACACTACCCCAATATTTTGATGATTGCAGAAGAATCTACTGCATGGCCTAAGGTGACAAAGCCTACCTCGGAGGGGGGGCTGGGCTTTAATTATAAGTGGAATATGGGCTGGATGAATGATATGCTCCGCTATATGAGTATGGACCCCTATTTCAGGCGTGACAATCATAATCTTTTGACATTTTCCATGATGTATGCTTTTTCCGAGAATTATATACTGCCTCTTTCGCATGATGAGGTAGTTCACGGCAAATGCTCGCTTATAGAGAAAATGTCCGGACTCTACGGACAGAAATTTGATTCACTCAGGGCGTTTTTTATGTACAAGATGGCACACCCCGGAAAGAAGCTTCTCTTTATGGGCGGGGAAATTGCCCAGTTTATCGAGTGGCGATATTATGAGCAGCTTGAGTGGAACTTGCTTGAGATTGACAAGCACAAGATGTTCCATGATTTTATGAGAAAACTCAATCACTTTTACAAGGATAGTAAACCCTTATGGGAAATAGAGGATAGCTGGGATGGCTTTGAATGGATAAATGCTGACGATAATGAACGCAGCATAATTTCCTTTGTAAGGCGTGGAAAGAAAAAAACGGACGAGATTATTGTTATCTGTAACTTTACGCCTGTTGAATACAAGGATTATGTTGTGGGAGTGCCACGCAGCGGAACATATGCTCCTGTGCTTTCAAGTGATGAAAAGGAGTTTGGAGGAAGCGGACGAAAAATCAAACCGGCCTCAGCCAAAAAGAAACCGCAAAATTCTATGACGTACTCAATAAGCTTAGATATCCCTCCAATGAGTGCGGTATACCTTAAGAGAACTCAGCCTAAAAAAGTTAATAATCACGCTGTCAATATGACGTGATAAAAGAGAGGAAGGATTATAAATGAAATCAGCCGAGTGTTTAGCAATGATACTTGCCGGCGGACAAGGTAGCCGACTTGGCGTGCTCACCAAAACAGTAGCAAAACCCGCAGTTCCTTTCGGAGGAAAATACAGAATTATTGACTTTACCTTAAGTAACTGTATTCACTCCGGAATTTATACGGTAGGAGTGCTCACACAGTATCAGCCTCTTGAGCTTAATACCTATATAGGCAGCGGCCATCCGTGGGACCTTAACAGAAATTCCGGCGGCGTTTACGTATTGCCACCATACCAGAGTGCCGAGAAAGGCGAATGGTATAAGGGAACGGCAAATGCAATCTACCAGAACATTGAATTTGTAGACAAATTTAATCCTAAGTATGTTGTAATACTTTCAGGCGACCATATTTATAAAATGGACTATTCTAAAATGGTAGAATACCACAAGCAGAAAAATGCAGATGCAACAATTGCCGTTATAGAAGTTCCGTGGGAGGAGGCAAGCCGATTTGGTATCATGACTGCGGATTCAGACGGGAAAATCGTAGAATTTGCGGAAAAGCCCAAGGAGCCTAAGAGTAATCTTGCATCTATGGGCGTGTACGTATTCACATGGGAGGTTTTGAAGAAATATCTCCAAAGCGATGAGAAAAATCCCGAAAGCTCAAACGATTTCGGTAAAAACATCATCCCCACAATGCTTGGAAACGGGGAAAATATGTGTGCATATGCGTTTGACGGATACTGGAAGGATGTAGGTACTGTGCAGAGCCTTTGGGAGGCTAATATGGATATCCTTCACGAGCCGCCATTGTTTGACCTCAGGGACAATAACTGGAAAATTTATTCCAGGAACCCTGTTAAACCGCCCCACTATATTGCAAGTGGTGCAACCGTAAATAACTGCTGTGTTACGGAGGGCTGTAATGTTTACGGCAATATAAAGCACAGTATTTTGTTTGAGGGTGTTACTGTAAAGGAAGGTGCAGTTGTAGAGGATTCAATAGTATTCCCCGGAGCTGTAATTAATGAAAACGCCGTTATAAAAAAAGCAGTTATCGGCGAGGGCGCAATTATAGGAAAAGGTGTAATTATCGGTGATGAAAAAACCGATAGCAGTGAATTTAAGAGCCAGTACTGTACAGGCGGAATTTCTCTTATAGGCGGCGGGGTAACTGTTGCAGATGGAGAGAAAATCGGAATAAATTCTATGCTTGCTCAAACAATTGAGAAAGGGGAGAACTGAGATGAGAGATATGATGGGAATTGTCATGGCAGACAACAGCGAACTCAGACTTAATGAGCTTACGGAGCTTCGTTCTGTTACTGCACTCCCCTTTGGTGGAAGATACAGACTTATTGACTTTATTCTTTCTAATATGGTAAACTCCGGAATAATAAATGTCGGTATCACAACAAGTATCAATTATTCGTCACTTATGGACCACGTTGGAAGCGGCGCTCCGTGGGACCTTAACCGAAAAATTTACGGTCTTTTTATCCTCCCGCCTTATGTTCGTGGCGGTGTAGGTGGTATCAGTGCAGGCAGCATTGACCAGCTTTACGGAGTTCTCACATTCCTTCGCAGAAGCCGCCAGCAGTATGTATTGCTGGCATCAGGCAGAACAGTATGTAATATGACCTTTGATGAAGCGCTTAATATGCATATTGAAAAAGATGCGGATATTACAGTTATTTATCACGACAGACAGAAAAAGGATAACCAGCTCAGCCGCTCCACTGTATACGAGGTGGATAATGATGGCAGGGTTACAGGTGTGGAAACTCAGCCGCATTTCCCGAAAACAACCCTTCAGGGAATGGGAATGTTTATTATAGGCAGACTTAAGCTTATTGAGCTTATAGAAGATGCATATGCCCGTGGAAGCCACGACTTTGTACGTGATATTCTTATGAACGCAGTAGGAAATCTTAAGGTTTACGGATATGAATACAAGGACTTTGTAGGAATAGTTGATTCCGTCGATACCTACTATGAAAATAATATGAAGATGCTTGAGCTTGATGTGCGAAATGAAATTTTCAGCTCAGAAAACCGTATTTATACAAAGGTTAAGGACCAGATTCCTACTCAATACGGAAGAGAGGCATCAGTTTCCGACTCTCTTGTAGCCGACGGTTGCGTAGTTGAAGGAACCGTTGAAAACAGTATCATTTTCCGTGGCGTGCATATTGCAAAGGGTGCCGTTGTTAAAAACAGTATTATAATGCAAAACAGCGTGATAGAGGAAAACTGTGATATCGAAAATGTTATTATAGATAAGGAATGTACTCTTCGTGCATCAAAACGACTTGTAGGACAGCCGAATTATCCGGTTATCCTTCCGAAGAGGACGCTTTTGTAAGAAAGGATTAATTGTATGAAGGTTTTATTTGCCACAAGTGAATGTGTTCCCTTTGTTAAAACGGGCGGTCTTGCTGACGTTGTGGGGGCACTTCCGGCAGAGCTTTGTGCCAATGGGTGCGAGGCACGTGTCATCCTTCCGAAATACGGGGCAATTCCTCAAAAGTATAAGGATGAAATGAGATATATAAGCAATATATATATAAAGATGGGTTGGCGAAGCCAGTATTGCGGAGTTTTTGAACTTAAGCTAGGAGAGGTAATCTGCTACTTTGTGGATAATGAATTTTATTTTGGTTCAAACACCATCTACGGATATATGGCAGAGGATATCGAGCGTTTTGCGTTCTTTGACAAGGCGGTGCTTGCACTTTTGCAGGTGGTTGATTACTGGCCCGACGTTATCCATTGTAACGACTGGCAGACAGGTATGATACCCGTACTTCTTAAGGCACACTATTATGTAGATGACAGATATAACAGAATTAAAACAGTTATGACAATACACAATCTGAAGTTTCAGGGCGTGTATGATAAAAAAACCATTGCTGATGTGTGCGAACTGCCGGATAGCTACTTTACAGATGACAAGCTTGAATTTTATAAAGATGCAAGCTTCTTAAAGGGCGGTCTTGTATACGCAGATGCGATTACCACTGTAAGTAAAACTTATTCCCGCGAGATAATGACAGATTATTTCGGGGAAAACCTTAACGGACTTTTGTCCGCAAGGAGTGCCAGCGTTACAGGAATTATCAACGGTATTAATTATGATGACTGGAACAGTGCAACAGACAGCTTCATCGAATTTAACTATAACCTGAGAAATGTTGTGTCCGGCAAAAAAGCGAACAAGACGGCTCTTCAAAAGCAATTCGGACTGGAGGAAAACCCTGATAAATTCCTTGTAGGTATGGTTACAAGACTTACAGGGCAAAAAGGACTTGACCTTGTTGAGTGTGTTATGGATAACATCTTTGAACACGGCGATATCCAGATGATTGTTCTGGGTACAGGGGAGAGTCAGTACGAAAATATGCTTCGCCATTTTGAATGGAAGTACAAAGGCTCGCTTGCATCACTGATAATGTTTGATAATGCGGCAAGCCATAGAATTTATGCAGGATGCGATGCCTTTTTGATGCCGTCACTTTTTGAACCGTGCGGATTAAGTCAGATGATTTCAATGCGTTACGGAACACTTCCCATTGTAAGGGAAACAGGAGGGCTTCGTGACAGTGTAGAGCCGTATAACGAGTATGAAGACAGGGGTACGGGATTCAGCTTTGCAAACTACAATGCCCATGAAATGTTAGGAATAATAAATTATGCCAAGTCCACTTATTACAATAACAGGAAATCATGGCAGGCTATGGTAAAAAGGGCAATGAAAACCGACTTCTCATGGCGAAATTCAGCAAAAGAATACATTGACGTATACAATAGATTGTAGTATAATATGGGGGTATAGGACTAAGACTAGTCCTATACCCGATTTATTTTAAAATCAAGAAGGAGTTGAATATAAATTGGCGACAAAAAAACTTACTGCAAAACAGCAGATAATTAAAGATGAAATTATCGGTAAGCTTAACCGCCATTATGGTCGAACCCTTGAAGATGCTACAAAAGCACATATATATAAAGCAGCAGCACTTACTGTCCGTGATAAGATTATGGAGCGTTGGACGGCATATCGCCGCCAGCAGAGAACAGCTCAGAGGAAGGAACTTTTCTATCTTTCGTTTGAGTTTTTGATGGGACGCTCTTTAGGAAATAATCTTCTTAATATAGGCCTTACAGACGATTATGATAAAGTGCTTCAGTCTATGGGCTGCAGCCTTCAGGAAATTGCATCGGAGGAAAGTGATGCAGGTCTTGGTAACGGTGGTTTGGGTAGACTTGCAGCGTGCTTCCTTGACTCTCTTGCGACACTTGAACTTCCGTCATTTGGTTGTTCAATCCGTTATGAGTATGGTCTTTTTAAGCAGCTTATAGTAGATGGGGAACAGGTTGAAACCCCTGACAACTGGCTCCATGACGGAAATGTATGGGAAATCCCCCGTCCTGAGGAAAAGGTTACGGTTCGTTTCGGCGGGCAGGTTTATTCAGAAATGACCGAAAACGGACTTAAAATACATTATGCCGATACAACAAATGTTGTTGGTATCCCTTATGATGTTCCCATCGTAGGTTATGATGCAAAAATTGTTAATACACTTCGCCTTTGGTCAGCAAGAGCGGAGCGTGACCTTGATATGTCAAGCTTTTCTGGCGGTGACTATTTAAGAGCGGTTGAGGAGAAAGCCCTTGCTGAGGTTTTAAGTAAAGTCCTTTATCCTGAGGATAATCATCAGGAGGGTAAGGCTCTCAGACTTCGTCAGCAGTATTTCTTCGTTTCCTGTACAATCCAGTGGATTATTTCCAGATTTAAGCGTCATCACAAGGGTATGGACCTTAATAAGCTTCCCGAATATATCGCAATTCATATCAATGACACACATCCTGCAATCGCAATCCCCGAGCTTATGCGTATCCTTATGGATGAAGAGGGTATGGGCTGGGATCAGGCATGGGATATTGTGTGCAAGGTGTTTGCATATACTAATCACACAATTCTTGCGGAAGCTCTTGAAAAATGGCCCATGGATATGTTCCAGAGGCTTCTTCCCAGAATTTATATGATTGTTGACGAAATGAACCGCAGACTTGTGGAGGATCTTCATAATCGCTACGGCGATGACTGGGGTAAGATTAATTATATGTCAATAATCGCCCATAATTATATCAATATGGCTAATATGTGCCTTGCAACCTGTCACAAGGTTAACGGCGTATCGGGACTTCATACGGATATTTTAAGAAATGACGTGTTCCGTGACTATAACAATCTCGTTGCCGACAAGTTTGTATCTATTACTAACGGCATCACATACCGCCGTTGGTTAAGACTTGCCAACCCCGAACTTAGTGCACTTATTACATCTAAAATAGGCGAAGACTGGGTAAAGGATGTATCACAGCTTGAAAAACTTCTTCCCTTTGCTGATGATCCAGAATTCCGTCAGCAGTTCAAGGAAGTAAAGCTTAAAAAAAAGCAGGAGCTTGCTTCTTATATCAAGGAACACAATGGTATCGATGTTGATCCTAACAGCATATTCGATGTGCAGGTTAAAAGACTCCACGAATACAAGCGTCAGCTTCTTAATGTGCTTCACATTCTTTATCTTTACAATAAGCTTAAGACCGATAAATCATTTGATATATATCCGCACACCTTTATTTTCGGAGCGAAGGCATCTCCAGGATATGCACGTGCAAAGCTTATTATAAAGCTTATCAATGACGTTAGTAAAATGGTTAATAATGATACGGAAGTAAATTCCAAGCTTAAGGTGGTATTTCTTGAAAACTATGGCGTAAGCCTTGCTCAAAAGATTATTCCCGCAGCAGAAATCAGCGAACAGATTTCAACAGCAGGCAAAGAAGCCAGCGGTACAGGAAATATGAAGTTTATGGCAAACGGTGCACTTACAATAGGTACACTTGACGGTGCAAATGTGGAAATGCGTGAATGTGTGGGTGATGATAACATCTTCATCTTCGGTATGAAAACACCCGAGGTAAACCGTGAGCTTCAGTTTAATGAAAATTCCAGTCAGAATATCTACACCTCAAATGCCGAGGTAAGAAGAGTTATTGATATGCTCATTGATGGTACAATCTGTCCTCATGATACAGGCAAGTATCAAGACCTTTATCAGACCCTTATTTTCGGCGACCATTCAAAGGCAGATGTGTATATGGTTGTACGTGATTTTGAGGCTTATTGCGAAATCCATCGTACTGCTGACAGAGTGTACAGGGATGAAGATATGTGGCTTAAGAAAGCAATCATCAATGTTGCTATGAGCGGATTCTTCTCCAGTGACAGAACTATCAATGAGTACAACGACAAAATTTGGAGTCTAAAAAAATATAAGTAAAATATTATCAGCAAAGTAGAAATCGCTGCGTCAAGTGCATGAGGAACGGGAAGTTGTCTTCATGACGAAAAGTGACAGGGTTATCTGTCGCTTGCGGTGGCGGTTTCGCATTCCGTTGCTGCTCTAAGATTCTTAGGAACCTTTCTGCAGCATACTGCAGAAAGGTTCTGGTTTTTTTGAAACAAAAATTTACTACAAGAAAAATTTGCCTTTTAGGGGTATTTGCGGCAATTACTGCTGTTTTAGGCATTTTTGCAACCTTCAGAATAGGCAATCAGATTAAAATTCCGCTAAAATTCATCACAGTATTTATGACAGGGGCACTCTTTGGACCTCTTTCCGCGGGACTTGTTGCATCAATAGCAGATATTTTAAACGCAGTCCTCGTGCCGGTGGGTCCAATAATGCTGCAAATAACAGCAGTGGAGTTTCTCTACGGAGTTATTTATGGTTTATGCTTCTTTAAGGCAAAGGAAAATAATGCCTACTATTTGCGTGCTGTGATATGCTGTGTGTTACAGGCAGTAATAAGCATTACTCTTATGTCCCGGATTCTTACAGACGTAGGGTATTTTTCTTCCTTTACGGCGGCAGTAGCTATACGTATGCCTGCAACACTTGTTACTTTTCTTCTTCATTTGCTTGTGACCTGCGGCGGAAGAAAATTTATCTTCAGGCTCAGGCATTTTATCACGAAGGAGGTTTTTTGATGAGCAGTTTTAAGCAGTATGGAAACAGTTTTCAGGCAAAAAGCCGTCTGGTACTTGAATCTATCGGTATGCTTTGCAAAAAATGCGGTAACCCGCAAAAAGAATTAAAATTTATACATATTGCAGGAACAAACGGCAAAGGCTCCGTATGTGCTTTTTTACAATGCATACTTACCGATAGCGGACTAAAAACGGGAAAATTTATTTCACCGAATATGATTGATGTTTGTGAACGTATCAGCATTGACGGAAAAAATATTTCGGCAGCTGAAATGGATATGCTGCTTTCAGAGGTGGAAAAGGAAGCCAAGGAAGTGGAAAAAGAAAAGGGGAGTATGCCTACCCAGTTTGAGATATGGACGGCAGCAGCATTTATATATTTTGCAAGAGAAAAGTGCGATATTGTAGTCCTTGAAACAGGTCTGGGGGGAAGACTCGATGCCACAAATATTATTGATGCACCTCTTTTAAGCATAATCACAAAAATCGATATTGACCATATTGAATATCTTGGCGGAACACTCCCAAAAATTGCTGCTGAAAAGGCAGGAATAATAAAAAGTGGTACTAAGGTTATCACAACTCCCAATCAGGAGGAAGCCGTTCTTGGAGTTCTTAAGGATAAAGCGGCACAAGAGTGTTCAGAAGTAATTCTTGCAAAAGAAACTGAAAATCACCGCCATGAGGGAATGAGTGAGATTTTCGATATCTCAGATTTAAAGGACTTAAAAATTAACCTTGCAGGACTCCATCAAACGGAGAATGCTTCGTTAGCGGTTGAAGCGGCAAGGCTTTTAGAAATAGAGGAATCACATATCCGCACAGGTCTTTTGAAGGCTCGTAATATCGGTAGATTTGAAAAAATTTCCGATAACCCTACCGTTGTTTTTGACGGTGCACATAACCTTAACGGAACAAAATCGCTTGTCAAGGCGATAGACAGATATTTCCCCCATAAAAAGCTTTCAATAATCTATGCAGCAATGGCTGACAAGGATATTGACGCATCGTTAAATTTTTTTAAAGAAAACGGATTTTGCGATAAAGCACGGATTTTCACTGTGTCGGTTAAAGATAACCCTCGTGCGGAAAAAGCAGAAAAGCTTGCAGCAAAGTTTAATAGCTTTGGTTTTGATGCGACCCCCTGTGCTGATATAGGTGAGGCGTATGAAAAAGCAATTAAAAACGATGTAACCATTATCTGCGGCTCGCTATATCTTTACAAAGACCTTGCAGAATATACAAAAAAGGTATAAATATAATAAATTGCTTGAATTAATTACCTTTTTATGATAAAATACACTTTGTATCAAAAATTATATACATAAAAGGAGATAAAAGTAATGGATATTTTTGCTTTTGTGCTGTACTTTGTAGCAATGCTTGGTATAGGTATTTTCTTTTTCTTTAAGTCCAAAAACGTTTCTGAAAAAGATTATTTCCTTGGTGGAAGAGCGATGGGCCCCTGGGTTACAGCTATGAGTGCACAGGCATCTGATATGAGTGCATGGCTTCTTATGGGTCTTCCGGGAAGCATTCTTGCTTTTGGCTTCGGTCAGGCATGGATTGGTATAGGTCTTGCAATCGGTACTGCAGCAAACTGGATTTTAGTTGCTAAAAGACTTCGTAAGTTTTCACGTGCCGCAGGGGATTCAATTACACTTCCGCAGTATCTTTCAAATCGTTTTGTGTCTAAGAGTCATGCGGTAAGTATTATTTGTGCAGTAGTATTCCTTGTGTGCTTTACAATCTATGTTGCTTCTGCGTTTGTAGCAGGTGCAGATGTATTCACAACACTTGTTCCGGAGCTTAGCAGGGCAAATGCTATGCTTATCTTCGCAGCAATAGTTGTAATTTACACCTTCTTGGGTGGATTTAATGCAGTTTGCTGGACAGATTTCTTTCAGGGGCTTTTGATGATAGCTGCACTCTTAATTGTGCCTATTGTTGTAGGCTTTACAAGAAACCTTGATGTTTCAGCATTGACAACTATTTACACTGGCCCTAATGGTGAAGAATTTAAGTTTGTTGCAAGCTTCTTCAATGCAAGCTGGCAGGAAATTCTCTCCGGACTTGGTTGGGGACTTGGTTACTTCGGTATGCCTCATATTATCGTAAGATTTATGGCTATTGAAAAGCCATCTATGGTTAAAAAGAGTGCAACAGTTGCAACCGTTTGGGTTGTACTTTCTCTTGCAGCAACTATTGTTATTGCATACTTTGGCAGAATGTTTGTTTATTCAAATGGCGTTGATCTTTCGTTAAAACTTCTTTCAGAAGGAAAGCAGTCACTTATATTTGTTGAACTTGCACGTGATGTATTCCCTGCGTTTATTGCGGGACTTCTTCTTGCAGCAATTATTGCAGCATCTATGTCAACTGCTGATTCTCAGCTTCTTGTGGCAGCATCATCTTTCGCAAGTGACCTTTATAAGCCCATTGTAAGAAAAAATGCGTCCAACAAGGAAATGCTCTGGGTAAGCAGAATCATTGTTTTGGTAATTGCCGTTGTTGCTTTCTTCATCGCAAGCAGCAAGGGAAAAGCAGCTCAGGCTATTATGGATTTGGTATCTAATGCATGGGGCATCTTCGGTGCAGCATTTGGTCCTGCAGTTCTCTTTTCTCTTTTCTGGAAGAGATTTACATACAAGGGTGCAGTTGCAGGTATAATCGTAGGTGCAGTTGTTGATATGGCTTGGTTGTGGCTTCCCGTTTCAGGTGGTGCTACACTTTCTGCACTTACCGGTGTTTATGAAATTATCCCCGGATTTATTATAGGTGCAATAGCTGCTGTTGTAGCTACTCTTCTTGACAAAAAGCCTTCTGCTGAAGTAGAAGCAATTTTTGAAAGAGCAACAGATAACTCAATAGACGACTAATAGAAAAAAAGAAAAAGGAGTGTGATTTTCACACTCCTTTTTCTTTTTATTAAAATCTGAAATCTCTTATGCCGTTTTGTATTTTTTCTATGTTTTCGGCACAGATTTGACGCACCTTTTCTTTGGGGATGTTTTCAAGCTCTGCCTGAATAAGTGCCTCTCCGATTTTCTTTGTATCCTCGGAAGCATAGTCCATTAAAAATTCCTTCAGCGTCATAAGTGCATTAGGATGGCAACAGTTTTGAATCTGTCCCGATTTGCAAAGTGACATAAATCTGTCGCCTGTCCTGCCTTCACGATAGCAAGCTGTGCAGAAGGAGGGGATATGACCAAGCTCCATCAGCCATTTTACAACCTCATCAAGAGTTCTTGTATCGGAAACATCAAACTGCTCACTGTCGTGAGGACGTTCCTCCTCTGTGTAGCCGCCAACAGATGTTCTTGACGCACCGCTTATTTGTGACACGCCAAGCTTTATTACCTTTTCGCGGACTGACTGGCTTTCACGGGTTGATATAATCATTCCGGTATAAGGCGTTGATATTCTGATAAGTGCACAAATCTTTGCAAAGGTTTCATCATCAATACCATTATCAAAAACATCGGGGTCAATATCGTCAGCACGTTTTATTCTTGGTACGCTGATTGTGTGGGGGCCTACCCCGTGAACAGCTTCAAGATGCTCTGCATGCATCAGAAGTCCTGCAAATTCGTACTTATAAAGCTCAAGCCCGAAAAGCACTCCCAGACCTACATCATCAATTCCGCCCTCCATAGCTCTGTCCATTGCTTCGGTGTGATAATTATAATCATGCTTGGGGCCTGTGGGATGAAGCTTGAGATAGCTTTCCTTATGGTAAGTTTCCTGGAACAGAATGTACGTTCCTATTCCTGCATCCTTGAGTTTTCTGTAATTTTCTACTGTTGTAGCAGCAATGTTTACATTAACTCTGCGTATAGCTCCATTTTTATGCTTAATGGAATAAATTGTATCAATGCTTTCAAGAATATATTCAATGGGGTTATTTACAGGGTCCTCACCGGCTTCGATAGCAAGTCTCTTATGTCCCATATCCTGGAGTGCCATAACCTCTTTTTTGATTTCGTCCTGAGTAAGCTTTTTTCTGCAAATATTTTTGTTCTGATAGTGATATGGGCAATACACACAACCATTCACACAGTAGTTTGAAAGGTACAGCGGAGCAAACATAACAATTCTGTTGCCGTAAAAAGCCTTCTTGATTTCTTCTGCCAGTTTATACATTTCCTGAATTTTTTCGGGAATTTCACAGGCGAGAAGAACAGAAGCCTCCCGGTGGGTAAGTCCGCTGCAAAAAGTACCGTTATCCCTTTTTTGAGGTCTTGCCTTATCCAATATCTGATCTATAAGCTCAATATTGTTTTTGTTTTCCTCCGCATAGGCGAGAGTTTCACGAATTTCTTCATCACTTATAAATTCGTCTGCAATCATTGATTTAGGATTATACATAGCTGTCAGTCCTTTCGCTAAGATACTCATTAAATTATAGCACCTCAAAAAATAAAAGTCAATAAAAGAGGATTCCGTTTTTATTGGAATCCTCTACATTTCAATCTGTTATCTGCCAATCGATGGGTGATTTCAGGTTTGATATTAATATCTCATTTGCTCTTTTAAAGTGTCCGCACCCCATAAATCCACGTGATGCCGAAAGCGGACTTGGATGTGCCGCCTCCAGTATATAGTGCTGAGAATTTGTGATAAGTGCCTTCTTTTGCCTTGCATTGTTTCCCCATAACATAAATACAATTCCGTCACGGCGTGCATTAAGCTGACGTATAATTTCATCGGTAAAAATTTCCCAACCCTTTCCCTGATGACTGTTTGCTTCTCCGCCACGAACAGAAAGAACGGTGTTTAAAAGAAGTACGCCTTGCTCTGCCCATTTCATAAGGTAACCTGTCTTAGGAATAGGGTAGCCGAATTCCGCATTAATCTCCTTATACATATTAAGAAGGGAGGGCGGAATTTTTACACCAGGTTTTACAGAAAATGCCATGCCATGTGCCTGCCCAGGCTCGTGATATGGGTCCTGCCCCAAAATTACAACCTTAACTCTGGAAAAAGGTGTGGCTTTAAGTGCAGAAAATAAATCGTACATATCTGGAAATACAGGGTGTGAGGTATATTCCTCCTTTAAGAATCTGCGTAATTTAAGATAATATTCTTTTTCAAATTCCTGACCGATTTTTTCGTCCCAGTCATTATTAAGCTTAACCATATATATTCACCCTTTTATACAAGAATTTTTTTCATTACGGTATTGCGGAAAATCACATCTCCGTGGGATACAACGCTTATGCCCGATTTCTTAAATCCCATCTTTAAATAGAACCCCTCTGCCGTTTTGCTTGAATCAAGGCTGATTTCGCATATGCCTTTTTTCCTTGCCCATTCCTCCGCACGCAAATACAGAGCCGTTGCAATTCCTCTGTGTAAAAAGTCTTTGTGGGTGTAAAGCCTGTTTATATATCCGTTTCGTTCTATGCTGATAAATCCCACAAGCTTTCCTTTTTCAAAGGCTACAAGGTTTAAACAGGAGGAGAGATTTTTGCGAAATTTCTTTATATCAAATTTTTCCGGAGCCCACGCATCAAGCTCCTCTTTAGTATAATCGTTTTTACAAATAGAGTGCACTGTGTCTGTAATTAATTTTACTACATCATCATATTCGTCGTCAAGTAATCTTCTTATATACATAAAAGACCCCC
>JAZLEL010000135.1:0-8738 GCA_045615265.1 Clostridia bacterium
AGTATTGCCTTTTTCTATAATCTGCGGAGCAACGTCTTCTGCCGCTCCGCAGAAAAATTCTGCGTTTGTTATGCCGTTAAGCTCGGCGTTTTCTCTTGCGTTTTCAACGGCAGCTTCAACAATTTCAATGCCAATGACCTTTTTTGCCTTTTTTGCAAGGAAAAGACTTATGCTTCCCGTTCCGCAGTAAAGGTCAAATACAGTCTGGCTTTTTTCAAGGTCAGCAAGCTCCAACGCTTTTTCATATAAAAGCTTTGTTGTGTAAGGGTTCACCTGATAGAAGCTTCTGTAATGAATCTTGTATTTAATATCACCTATATTATCGATAATGTAATCCCTTCCATATATCACCTTGTCCCTATCGCCGTACACGTTGTTTGTGCGGTCGGAATTTATGTTTATAACAATGCCTTTAACAAAAGGAAATTTTTCCTTAATTATCTTGGCAAGGTCTTCTGTACAAGGGAGAAGCTTTTTTGCTACAAGTACCAATATAGCCTCATCTTTTCCTATACGGATACATATTCTGCGAAGATTTCCCTTGCCGCTTTCTTCATCATAAACGCTGATTTTATATTTATCTGCCCAATCACATACGGCGTTTACGACGGGGGTTGTCCTCTTGTCCTGAAGCATACATTCCCGAGGCACCACAACCCTGTGGCTATGTGTGGCATAAAAGCCTGCTTTTACACCCTCGGGGGTTTGTGTAACGGGAAACTGTGCCTTGTTTCTGTAATGATAGCAGGGGTCGCTCCCTGTGACGGAATCGATTTGTGCATCTTTAAAACCGCCTATTCTTATAAGGGCGTCAAGCACTTTCCCTTTTTTATACTCCAGCTGATGCTCATATCCCACGGACTGCATACTGCAGCCGCCGCACCTTGAAAAGACATCGCAGAAAGGCGCTGTACGTAGGGGAGATGGCTCAATAATTTCGAGTAGCTTTCCGTAACCGAAATTCTTTTTTTCTTTAACTATTAAAATTCTTGCCAAATCGCCCTTTACGGCAGACGGAACAAAAACGGTATAGCCGTCAGGCTTTGCAAGACCTTCTCCGTCAGCACCGAATGCAACGATTTGGGTTATATGTTCTGTATTTTTATACATTTATTCTTCTTCCTTTCGGCAGTGAGAATTCTGTAAGAATGAGGGTATAGCTCCATTTCCAACCTGTGGTCGGCGGAAATACTCTCTCCGCTCAGCGTGTCGGAAATTCCTGTTATACCCAGATATGAAAGGTTTAGATTTATACGGTGGCTTTCACCCTTTGCATTAACGATAATGATAATATCTTCGCAATCATACTCATTGCCAAATGCATCCTTTCCGCCCTCGGTGCTTCTCATATAGGAAACGACTCCGTCTTCTGCAAGAATAAGGGTATAAAAGCCGGTACGAAGGCTCTCCTTTTCGCCCCTGAGCTTTGCAAAAAGCTTTGTCTGACGCAAAATTTCGCAATCGCCCTTATCCCAGTTCATAGGTGCTCTGTTAAAAGGATCGGCAAAGCCGTACATTTCAACCTCATCACCGTAATAAATTGTAGGAGCACCGGGGAGGGTCATTTGCAGGGCAATCGCTAGCACCATACGCATTTTTGCAAGTGCCATCTTATCCTCTGAAATGACGTAGTCGTGCTGCTCCTGCCGTGAAATTGTACGAAAATCAGGAACATCTGCAAGCACTGTCAACGCTCTTGGCACATCGTGCGAGGATATGAGATTCATTGCGGTGTAAAGGGATTCCTTGGGGTAGTTTTCGAGTAATGAATGAATCTTCATAGAGAAAAGCTTAGCATCCTGCCCCGTAAGATAGGAAAGCACTGCCTCGCGGAATACATAATTCATTACACTGTCAAGCTCTTTCCCCCATAAAAACGCACGTTGCTCGCCGTAGCTTACCTTGTTGCTGGCATCCTCCCAAACCTCCCCGATAAGGAGAGAATCTGGGTTTTCTTCCTTTATTGCTGTACGTAGTTTTTGTATAAATTCGTCCGGCAGCTCGTCTGCCACATCGAGGCGAATTCCAGATGCACCCCGCCTGAGCCATTTTTTTATAACACTGTCTTTTCCCGTTGCAATATATTTCACAAAGCTTTCATCAAGCTCGTTCACATTGGGGAGAGTGTCAAAACCCCACCAGGAGTCGTATTTCTCGGGAAACTGTGAAAAACTGTACCAACTGTAATACGGCGAGTCTTTACTCTGTGACGCACCGATACCGTAATAGTTGTTATATTTGTTAAAATACTTACTGTCCGCACCTGTATGGCTGAAAACTCCGTCAAGAATTATGCGTATTCCTTTTTTAGCCGCCTTTTTGGAAAGCTTTTTAAAATCCTCTATACTTCCGAGAAGCTCATCAGGAATTTCGTAGTCGCCTGTATCGTAACGATGATTTGAAAACGCCTTTGAAACAGGGTTAAGGTATATTGCCGTAACCCCTAAATCGGCAATGTATGAAAGCTTTTTCTCTATGCCGTCAAAATTCCCCCCAAAGAAATCGTTGGAGAGATACTCTCCGCCAAACTGGTCAGGACGGTAAAAAGGCTCATCGGTCCATTTTCTTTCAATTCCGTGAAATGGCGTTTCCTTTCCGCGACAAAATCTGTCAGGAAAAATTTGATACACAACAGCGTTTTTCATCCAGTCAGGAGTCTTGAACTCCTTGTCGTAGACCGTTATCTGATAAAGGCTATCAGGTACAGAAAGGGTTTCTTTGCCCAATCCCCCTGCGTGGTATGAATTATTTCCATAGTAGAGGGTTTCTCCGTCAGCACACACACAGAAATAGTAAAATATAAGCCCCGGAGAAGAGGGGGTTTCAATAGTGCACTCATATATACGGCAGCCATTTGCTTCAAAAACAAACTGCATAGACACCTCTGCATTATCGATAATGCATAAAACCTTTTCAGGAATTGAAAAAGAGTCTACTGAAAGACGTAAAGTTACTTTTGTATCTGTGGGGCAGGCACCAAAGGGCTTCCTGTAACCCGGACTGCCTGAATCATGTTCAATACGCAATGTGTACCACCTCGATTTTATATTATATCCTATTTTATGGAAAAGAGCAATAAAATTCTTGTAAAAATGGGGTTTTTAATGTATAATAAATAAGATAATTTATGTCTTGGAGGAAAAACAATGCCATCAAACCGAATGCTCCTTACAATACCGACTTTTTTCGGTACAGAAAGCATCCTCGCACATGAGGTTCGTTCTCTCGGCTACGAAACAACAGAGGTTAGTGACGGAAAGGTAACCTTTGAGGGCGATTTGGAGGCAATTGCACTTGCAAATGTCAACATACGCTGCGGGCAACGTGTTCTTATAAAAATGGCACAGTTTAAAGCCACCACTTTTGAAGAGCTTTTTCAGGGCGTTTATAATATAGAGTGGGAAAACTTTATTCAAGGGGACTGTGCATTTCCTGTCAAGGGAAATTCGCTTAAAAGTGTGCTTTCGAGCGTTCCTGCCTGCACGAGCATTGTGAAAAAAGCCGTTGTAAAAAGGCTTTCGGGAAAGTACGGCATACAGCATTTTGAAGAAACAGGCCCCATGATGCGTATTCAGTTTTCCATTATGCGTGATGAAGCGGTGATTTATCTTGATACTACTGGCGAGCCGCTTTACAAGCGTGGGTACAGAGCACAGGGAGTAGCTGCTCCGATGCGTGAAACACTTGCCTTTGCAATGGTTGATATTACCAGATGGCGTGGGGACAGACCCTTTTTAGACCCTTTTTGCGGCAGTGGAACAATCCCTGTTGAAGCTGCCCTTTATGCAAAGAAAATTGCACCGGGATTAAAGAGAAGCTTTGTCAGTGAAAAATGGAGGATAATGGGAAAGGGACTCTATGACGACATTCGCGAGGAAGCGGAAAGCATTATCGATAATGCAATCGAGCCTCATATTTTTGCCTCGGACATAGATCCTAAGGCAGTAGCTCTTGCCGAGGAGAATGCAAGAAGGGCAGGCGTTCACAAATATATTAACTTTTCCGTATGCGATGCTGCAAAAGTTCCGATTTTTTCAGAAAAGGGTGTCATTGTCAGCAATCCGCCCTACGGCGAAAGACTTATGGACAGCAACAGCACGGCAAGTCTTTACCGCAAAATAGGAAAGCACTTCAGTTCATCCCCCAATGCAGGGAAATACATTCTTACAAGCCACGAAGGGTTTGAAGAATGTTACGGTAGACCGGCAGATAAAAAGCGAAAACTCTATAACGGAATGCTAAAATGTTACCTGTACCAGTATTTTAAATGATTTATTCGCATACCTTTTAAAGAGGTGAGCGAAGTGAACGAAAGGGCAAAAAAATATCTTATAATATTCTTGTATCAGTGTGCAATTTCTCTGGGGGTATTCCTGCTTCTCTTTTTGCTGAACAGATTTACTCCCGAGCTGATAGAAAAAATAAGCGTTATATGGACAAAAAGCATAAATCTTGAAAAAATGGAAGGACTTCTTTCAGATGTTTTAAGAGAGCTTTTTCCTTTTTAAAAATAACTTAGGAGAAGAAAATGAGTACTATTAAAAATTTGGACAAGCTTTTTTCCCGCGTGCAGAAAGCAACGCACTACTGCGGGGGCGAGCTTAACAGTGTTATCAAAAATCCTGAAGATGTACAAATCAGGTATGCCTTTGCATTCCCTGACACCTACGAGGTGGGAATGAGCCATCTCGGAATGAAAATTTTGTATCACGTTTTAAATGAGCGTGATGACACCTACTGCGAGAGAGTTTTTGCCCCATGGATTGATATGGAGGCAGAAATGCGTAAGGAGGGTGTGCCGCTTTTTTCAAACGAAACACACACCCCTGTAAAAGAGTTCGATTTTCTGGGAATCACTCTCCAGTACGAGATGTGCTATTCAAACGTGCTTAATATGTTAGAGCTTTCGGGAATACCGCTCCGTGCTTCTGAAAGGGGAGAGAACGACCCCTTTGTAAACGGCGGAGGACCGTGTGCGTATAATCCCGAGCCGCTTGCAGATATATTTGACTTTTTCACCATGGGCGAGGGCGAGGAAGTTATAGGAGAGCTGATGGATGCCTACAAGGAGTGGAAAAAAGAGGGCGGCACCAGAAAAGATTATCTTAAAAAAATTGCCAGGATTGAGGGCATTTATGTTCCGTCATTTTACGATGTGGAATATAACGAAGACAAAACAATAAAAAGTATGACACCCAATTGTCCCGAAGCACCTGCAAAGGTGAAAAAACGAATAATTTCTGACCTTGACAAGGTCTCATATCCCGATAAATTTATTGTGCCTTTTTCAGATATTGTTCACGACAGAAGTAATATTGAGGTTTTCAGGGGATGTATACGTGGCTGCAGATTCTGTCAGGCAGGTATGATATACCGCCCTGTGCGTGAAAAAAGCACCGACACTCTTGTTAAGGATGCCTGTGCACTGATAGATTCAACAGGTTATGAGGAAATGGGGCTTTCCAGCCTTTCCACCAGTGATTATACTCAGCTTGAGGAGCTTGCAGAAAGGCTTTTGGAGATTACGGAAAAAGAAAAGGTAAGCCTTTCGCTCCCGTCTCTGCGTGTGGATAATTTCAGCCTTGACCTTATGGAAAGAGTGCAGAAGGTAAGGAAAAGCGGTCTTACCTTTGCTCCCGAAGCAGGAAGCCAGAGAATGA
This sequence comes from Clostridia bacterium, assembly GCA_045615265.1. GTDB lineage: Bacteria > Bacillota > Clostridia > UMGS1883 > UMGS1883 > UMGS1883. The sequence continues at coordinate 5,661 of JAZLEL010000135.1, forward strand.
GAGATGTAATAAATAAAAACGTCAGCGAGGACGACCTTATAAAATCGGCAACCCTTGCCTTTGAGGGCGGCTGGAATACAGTGAAGCTTTATTTTATGATAGGTCTTCCTTATGAGGATTTCCCTGATATCAAGGGAATAGCAGACCTTGCGGAAAAGGTGGTTGATTGCTATTACAACAGCGATAAAACCAATAAACGCCGCCCTGTAAGTGTAACTCTCAGCGTGGCAAGCTTTGTTCCCAAGCCCTTTACCCCTTTCCAATGGGCGGCACAAAACACAATGGAGGAGCTTTGTGAAAAGCAGCTTTTCCTAAAAAATCAGATTCGCAACCGCAAAATCCGCTATAATTATCACCAGAGTGACGTCAGCGTGCTTGAGGGTGTTTTTGCCCGTGGTGACAGAAAGCTGGGCGAGGTCTTGATCCGTGCACACGAGCTTGGTTGCAAGCTTGACGGCTGGAATGAATGCTTTAATCTCGAAGCATGGAAAAAGGCATTTTCAGATTGCGGTATTGATATGGCGTTTTATACCCGTGCAAGAGAATATGATGAAATTTTGCCGTGGGATATTGTCGATATCGGTGTAACACGTGAATTTATGATAAATGAAAATGAAAAGGCAAAAAAGGCGGCAACAACTCCCAACTGCCGTGAAAAATGCAGCGGCTGCGGAGCAGCAAAATTGTGCAGTACGAAGAAAGGGTGTGTATGCTTTGAATAACAGTTATTATCTCCGCTATGAAAAGACGGAGAATGTAAAATATGTGTCCCACCTTGACTTTGTAAGAATGTTTGGCAGGGCGCTCAGGCGTGCACATCTTCCCATCGCTTATTCGGAGGGGTTTAACCCCCATCCTCTCTTAGGATTTGCACTTCCTCTTTCAGTGGGCTACACAAGCGAATGTGAGATTCTGGAAATTTCCTTAACAGAGGAAATCCCCCCTGAAGAAATTATGACGCGTCTTAACGCTGTTTTGCCACAGGGAATAAAAATCCTTTCAGCACATGAGGGGAAGAGCGCTATGAAAAAGCTAGATATTGCTCTTTATGAGGTTTTCCCCGAAAAAACTCCCCACAAGGTAACGCAGTTTCTTTCCATGGACGAAATTCTCATCGAAAAGAAAACAAAAAGCGGAATTAAGGAATGTAACATCCGCCCCGATATAAAGGATATCAAGGCAACCTTGGGAAAAATAGAAATGACACTTTCTGCGGGCAGCCGTGCAAACCTCAAGCCTGAGGTTGTTATTGCCGCAATGAATAAATATATAGACGGCTACTCGAGCGGTGATTGCCGCTATCACAGAAAGCATATTTACGATATAGATATGAATGAAATCTGATATCTCTTAACAAAGGATTGGATACTTATGAAAAAGCAGAGCTTTCTCTACGGGGCAACAGTTCTTGCAGCAGCCTCGGTTTTATGTAAAATAATGAGCGCGGCGCTTAAAATCCCGCTGGATAATATTTTCCTGCATGAGGAGGGTATAGGCATATATCAAAGTGCTTATTCCATCTACAATGTTTTCCTTGCTTTTTGTGTGACGGGTATCCCCATCGCACTTTCAAGCCTTGTTGCACAAAGCGAAGAGAAAGAGAGTGCCTCGATTGTAAAATCCACTGCAGTTTTTGTCAGCTTAATATGTGCAGTGTCGGCGGTACTGCTGTTTTTATTTGCAGACCCGTTGGCACGGCTCCTTTCGGGAGGTGGCGAGGCAGTGGCGGCACCGTCTTTAAGAGTCCTTTCGCCCGCACTGCTTACAATGGGTATTATCAGCTCGCGCAGGGGCTTTTTTCAGGGAAGAAGCATGATGACTCCATCTGCCGTAAGTCAGCTTGCAGAAAGCCTTGTTAAGGTTATCTTAGGGATAGGCTTTTGTGCGGTCTTCGTTAAATATTCAATTTCCTATGGTGCGGCAGGGGCAATTGCAGGTGTCAGCTTAGGTGCATTCTTTTCCGCATTGGTTCTGGAAATTTCTTTCCGCCGTTCAAAGCCTCAGAAGGGTGAATTTTCGCCACAAAAAGCACTTTCCGTCTTTAAAATCTCAATCCCGATGACACTTGGTGCATTCGGATTTACTGCGGTTATGCTGCTGGATACCTTAACTGTTCCGCAAATTCTTTCACATACGGGCGTGGAAATGGCTGAAAGGCTGAAGCTTTTCGGGCATCTTACCCGTGCAAATACTATATATAATCTCCCTGCAACTGTTATTACCTCGTTTACTGCAAGCGCAGTTCCCGCCCTTGCGTATTCAAGGAAGGACAAGACCTCGCTGGGAGAAAACAGCGTAAGGGCAATTAAGCTTATTTTCCTCGCGGCACTTCCGTGTGCTTTCGGAATGATTCTCTTCCCGAAAGAGCTTCTTAATCTTATTTATTCTTCCAAAAGCTACTGGACCCTTTTATCTCTTACAGGTGTTATGGTTATTATTATGCCTTATGTTCAGACCACAACCGCCATGCTCCAGACATTGGGCAGGGTGTGGAGTCCCATCTGGGTTACTGTGGGTGCGGTGGCACTTAAGGCTGTTCTTAATATAGTCCTTATAAAATCCTACGGAATTATCGGTGCACCGCTTTCTACAATTTTTGCATTTGTGCCTGCTGCCGTTATAAATACATTTATGCTTTTAAGGACAACCCCTCTTAAGGGCGCATTAAAGGTTACCCTAAAGCTTTTGCTCTGTGCGGTGCTTTCCTGCGGCGGGGCAAAACTTCTCTATGGCTTAAAAGGCGGCACTATAATGCTTCTTTTCTCGGTAGCTCTTGCGGCGGCCACATATTTTATTTTAATAGCCTTAACAGGGTGCGTTACAAAGAGCGAGTTTAGCCATTGAAGAATTGTCCGAACCCGCCTCAAACGTCGAAATTTAGGCATCTTTCGGCTTGTCGTTCTTGAAAGGCGACAGCCTGTCTGCGTCCTCCGCACCAAAATCTGCACAAAATTTCGTTCGTTTGAGGTTCGGAGAATTTTTTGCAAACTATTTTTCTGCCGATACAAGGCAAAAACGAAGTCCATACTATCGTATGGGCAAGGCTTTTAACGACGTAGCGGCACAAAAGAGGAAGCA
>JAZLEL010000136.1:0-10212 GCA_045615265.1 Clostridia bacterium
TCTCCGCCTTTTCCACGATATGGCTGAATTTCACGGCGAACATTTTCGAGCAGTTTTTGTGCCTTTTCATAGCTTGTGTTTTCATCTCCGCCTGAAGAAATGTTTGAAAGCTTTTGAATTATTTCATCATTACTTTTTTCAAATGCTGAGGAAAGCTGCCTTATGCAAAGCGTTTTGAAAAATGTATCACTGTTTACACCTACAATTTCTTCAGGGGAAGCTAAAATCTCATCCCCTGTATCAGCATTATATACGCGTAATACGTCATATTTTTTTACATTACCTGCTTTGCGATAAATAGAAACGCGTTTTCCATCGTCAGTTTGTACAGTTAACTTTCCTTCACAAGCACCACCGCTCCACGGTGTAAACTTTTCTCTGAGGGGAAGGGTTTTGCCCCTGTTCTCACCAAAGCCGTAAAGCATTGCATATATAAAGCCGATAATTGTGCTTTTTCCGCTTTCATTGTTCCCAAAAACTACGTTGAGTCCTTCAGAAAAATTTATAGTTTTATTTTTAAATTTCCCAAAAGAAATAATTTCAAGCTCTTTTATTATCATATTTCCACCTCCGTGCAGGGGATTTTACCCGAAAGTGCATCAAGTCCTGCTTTTCCCGCAAGGATAAAATCTTCTTCGCTTGAGGAGAGTTTTCTTAGTTCTCTTAAAAACTCACCACGAAGACTTTCTTCATTTTCGATTGCATCAAAGTCATATGAAGGTGTGGAACTGTCAGTGATATCTATAAAGAAGGCAAAGCCTTCAAGCTCGTCCTTAAGAAACTTAAGATTAATTTCTTCTCTACATTCTCCTACAAGCGTTATTCTGAATAAATCATTTTTCTTTAATAGATTTTTAAGAGAGGAGATGATATTATCTAAGCTTTTGTCGCTTATATCATAAGAAATATTTCGATAATATCTTTTTGAAAGAGTTACAGGCAGAACCGAAGTTTCATCTTCGCTGATTTCTGCGTAAATAAATCCTGTAAAGCCATCGTCTCCAAAGCTCGAAGCCTCAGGCATACCACTGTAAGCACAATTAACACTACCCACTTTAAAAACTTCTCCGCTATGAATATGACCAAATGCCGCATAATTGCAAGGGAGCGAGGAAAGCGTTTTGTGGCTTATTATATTATAATCGCTGCCGGGCGAGGTATCTCCATGAAGACACATAATATTTATTTTGCTTTCATCGAAAGTAATATTCGTAAATGTTGGGTCTGTAACGCTGCTGTTATAGGATTTTCCGTAAATAACCGTGTTTTTTTCAGGGATAGCGAAAGAGTAATCAAAAGACGGGAAAATATGTACATTATCGGAAAAATAACCTTCCTTTACAAAAGGAGAATCGGGACACATATAATCGTGATTGCCGCAAATAATAAAAACGGGGATAGGAGAGAGTGAAGAAAGTGCTTTTTGCACAAAATCGCAGTCTTTTTTCAAAGGCTTAGGGCAATCAAATAAGTCGCCGCAAATTAGTAATGCGTCGACTGATTTTTCTTTGCAGTAATTTATTATGTCTGAAAATGAGGTTTTAACCTCCTCTGCACGGGCTGCAGAAAGATTGGAAGGAAGATGCGAAAATGACGCACCTATATGTACATCTGCACAATGAACTATTTTTATTGGCATAAGTATTGTCCTCTCAAAAAAATATTGAAATAGGGTAAGTGCTATGGTAAAATATCAATGTATTATTTTGCATTAAGTCGTGCTACCAAACGGCAGATGGGGAATCCCATTTCGGAGAAGCGCTCTTCGTATTCCGTCATAATATTTCCCTTAAAATCGCTTCCGTGTAAATCAAAGGTAACTTCCGAAAGTGAAAACCCGTTTTCGGGGAAGCTTTCAAGGGAAAAATCAAACAGTTCACGGTTGTCTGTTTTGAAACAGATTTCACCATCATCTTTTAAGATTCTCTTGTAAATTTCGAGAAATCCTCCATGGGTAAGACGGCGTTTTGCATACCCTTTCTTGGGCCACGGATCACTGAAATTAAGATATATCCTGTCAACTGATTTATCGGGAAAGCTTTCGGCGAGAACCTGGAAATTTCCACGCATAAAGCGAAGGTTTTCAACCTCTGCTTTTACGGATTTTTCCATGGCAAGTACCATTACGTTGGAAACCTTCTCAATAGCAATATAACGAATATCGGGATTTCTTTTTGCGGTTTCGGAAATAAATCGTCCCTTTCCGCATCCGATTTCAATATGTAACGGGCCACTGCCCGCAAATTCTCGGGCAGCACCGTTAAAATCTTCAAGTAAAATATTTTCGCAGGCAGCAATTCTTTCGTTAAGATGGCTGCGTGTTCTCATCCTCATTTTTGATAGTCCTTTCTTTAGTTGGCTTTTGCATAAAATTTATCCCTGCCGCTAAGCTTTCCATAGAATTCTACTATTTTGAACTTGATTTCAAAAGGAAGGGAACCATCCTTTGAAAGCGACGTAATAACATCATAGCTTTCCTTATCCAAGGAAGAGCGAAGCTTGTTTTCAGCAGATTCGGTATCAGTTGTTCCATCTACAAAACACAGTGGGGGAAACATAACGCACCACCAGTTTTGTCCTTCAGCCTTGCCGATTTTAACACGTACTGCATCGTAGTTTCCTGCAGGCAGGCGAAGATTTTTATACTCTTTGGTAGGAAATTTGAAATTTCCGTACTCAACTTCTATGGGGTAATCATAGCCGTTATAGCATATTACTTCCTCAGCGATTTTTTTATAGCTTTCAAGCTGGGTCGCAACCTCACTTTTTTTAGTAAAATTCTTTCGACTATGTTCTAAAATTGCGTCACGCACTTTAAGTTTCAGTGACTGGTCATCTTCGCTGTCACTATTTGCAAGCACGTGAAGCCTTACAATATTTTGTGAAAGATTTGAATTAACGCTGGTTGAATATCCTACAAGTAAAAATAACATAAAGACAGTTACTGCTAACAATGTAATAAATTTTTTCACCCTGCAACACCTCATATGTAAGTATTGCCACGGCGTAAAAATTTTATACAGGGGAACAAATATATACTGTTTTGTATTTTCCCCACAACTGTTTTTTTGCATTTCTTGCTTCATCGTATGTTCTGAAGATTCCAAACACAGTAGGTCCGCTGCCGCTCATTTGTGCGCGGATTGCTCCAAGACTGCAAAGCTCGTCCTTGACATCCTGAAGAATCGGATGCTCGGTTATGCTTACCTCTTCCAGAACATTTCCCATCGAATCTGCAATCATATCAAGATTTGATTTGTGAAGTCCCTGAATAAGATTTTTTGTCTGGGGACGTTTAAAATCTGTGCAGGAGTCGATTTTTTCATAAACTGATTTTGTGCTTATGGAAAAAGATGGTTTTACAAGCACAATGCTACATTTGGGAAGCTTTGGAAGGGAGGAAAGCTTTTCACCTATTCCTTCAGCCAATCTTGTTCCGCCAAGTACGCAATAAGGAACATCAGCACCTAATTTTATACCTATCGAGCAAAGCTCCTTAAGAGAAAGTCCTGTTCCAAAGAGCTTGTTCATAGCCTTAAGCACGGCAGAAGCATTACTACTGCCACCAGCAAGACCCGCACCTACGGGGATTCTCTTTGATATATCAATGCTGACGCCTTCCTTAATTCCGGCGTAGTTAAAAAATTCTTCTGCGGCCTTATATGCGATATTGTTCTGGTCAATGGGAAGATAGGGGAGATTTGTAGATAGCTCAATCCCACTCTTAATTTTAGATACGGTTATAAGGTCGAACACAGACACCGTCTGCATAACCATTTCTACCTCGTGGTATCCATTTTCAAGACGTCCTAAAACGTCCAGAGAAAGATTGATTTTTGCAAACGATTTTGTTACAACTTTTTTCATTTCAGTTAATACCCCACATTTAAAGCTTTCTGTATATAATTATACTTTAAATAATATAAAAAAGCAATATTTTTTAAGGAGAGATTACTATGTTTTATATCGGTTGCCATCTGTCAGCTTCAAAAGGCTTCCTTCATATGGCAAAGGAAGCCACGTCCATCGGGGCAAACACTTTTCAGTTTTTTACGAGAAATCCAAGAGGCTTTGCAGCCAAGGATATTGACAGTAATGATGTAAATGCATTTTTAGAATATGCTTCAAAAAATAACTTCGGTAAAATCCTTGCCCATGCACCCTATACCCTAAATCCGTCTTCTGCAGATGAAAAGGTCAGGGAGCTTGCACTTCGCATAATGCACGATGATATGGAGCGTATGGAATATATCCCTGGAAATCTTTATAATTTCCACCCCGGAAGCCACGTGGGACAGGGAAGTGAAAAAGGTATAGAGCTTACATCAAACTTGCTTAACACAATCCTTAAACCCGAGCAGACTACGACAGTTCTTCTTGAAACCATGTCGGGAAAGGGCAGCGAGATTGGACGCAGCTTTGAAGAAATAAGAGCTATTATTGATAAGACAAAGCTTTCTGATAAGGTGGGTGTATGCCTTGATACCTGCCATGTTTATGACGCGGGGTATGACATTGTGGAAAACCTTGATGCTGTCCTTGATGAATTCGACCGTATAATAGGACTTGACAAGCTATATGCAATTCATATGAATGATTCCAAGAATCCTTTTGAAAGTCATAAGGACAGGCATGAAAAAATAGGCGAAGGCTCAATAGGTCTTAATGCTATGAAAAATATAATTAACAATCCCAGAATAAGACATTTGCCATTTCTTTTGGAAACTCCCAATGAACTTGAAGGATACAAGGCTGAAATTGAAATTTTGAAAGAAAACAGAAAAGAAGCCTGATTTTAAGTACAAAAAACAAAAAAACAGTTCACATTTTGCCATAATTATGTTATAATATACGTTGATAATTTTGTTTTACAGTTTTGAAGGGAGCAGCTATGCAGGAAAACATCAGAAACTTTTGTATAATTGCACATATAGACCACGGAAAAAGTACGCTGGCAGACCGCCTTTTGGAGCTTACTGGAAGCATCGAAAGCAGAGAAATGTCTGAACAACTTCTTGATAATATGGAACTTGAGAAGGAGAGGGGCATAACGATCAAAGCCCGTGCCGTAAGGCTTAATTATAAAGCACAGGACGGAAAGGACTATGTTCTTAATCTTATAGATACTCCCGGTCATGTCGACTTTAACTATGAGGTATCACGTTCCCTTGCTGCTTGCGAGGGGGCTCTTTTAGTCGTTGATGCATCACAGGGTATAGAGGCGCAGACGCTGGCAAATACTTATCTGGCACTGGACCATAATCTGGAGATACTTCCGGTAATCAATAAAATTGATCTTCCAAGCGCAAGACCCGATGAAATAGTTCAGGAGATTGAAGATATTATAGGTATTCCTGCTGATGAAGCACCTAAAATAAGTGCCAAAAACGGCATTAATATTGACCAGATTCCCGAATACATTGTTAAAAATATTCCTGCTCCAAAGGGCGATGAAACTGCACCGCCCAGAGCACTTATTTTTGATTCCTACTATGACTCTTATAAAGGTGTTATAGTATATGTACGTGTTATGGAGGGTGAGATAAAGCCTGGTATGCGTATCCGTTTTATGGCAACAGGGGGAGAGTTTGATGTTGTAGAAACAGGATATCTCCATCCAAAATGTATGATGCCCTCTAAGTCTATAAAGGCTGGAGAAGTTGGATATATCGCTGCAAGTATCAAGACAGTTCGTGATACTCAGGTAGGCGATACTGTAACAGATGCGGATAATCCGGCATCAGAACCTCTTGAAGGATACCGAACAGTTAATCCTATGGTTTATTGCGGTATTTATCCCGCTGATGGCGCAAAGTACGGTGACCTTCGTGATGCTCTTGAAAAATTGCAGCTTAACGATGCATCTCTCGCTTTCGAGGCTGAAACAAGTGCTGCATTGGGATTTGGCTTCCGTTGCGGCTTCTTAGGACTTTTGCATATGGAAATCATTCAGGAAAGATTAGAAAGAGAGTTTAATCTTGATCTGGTTACAACCGCTCCGAGCGTTGTTTATAAGGTGCATAAAACAACAGGGGAGGAAATTTATGTTTCCAATCCTACAAATCTTCCCGCACCTGCAGAAATTGATTATATGGAGGAGCCATTTGTAAATGCCCACATCTTTGTTCCACAGGAATATGTAGGTGCAATAATGGAGCTTTGTCAGGACAGGCGTGGTAATTATATTGGAATGACATATCTTGACTCAGAGCGTGCTGATTTGCACTATGAGCTTCCTTTGAACGAAATAATATACGACTTTTTTGATGCTATCAAGAGCCGTAGTCGCGGTTATGCTTCTTTCGACTATGAGATGGGACAATATGTAAAGAGCGACCTTGTAAAGCTTGACATTCTCTTAAATGGTGATGTTGTCGATGCACTGAGCTTTATTGTTCATTCTACAAAGAGCTATGCAAGAGGACGAAGAATTGCTGAAAAGCTTAAGGAAACCATTCCCCGTCAACTTTTTGAAGTGCCTATTCAGGCAGCAATCGGTGGAAAGGTCATTGCACGTGAAACCGTCAAGGCTATGCGTAAGGACGTACTTGCAAAATGCTACGGCGGTGATATTACCAGAAAGAAAAAGCTTCTGGAAAAACAAAAGGAAGGTAAGAAGAGAATGAGACAGGTAGGAAGTGTTGAACTTCCTCAGGAAGCGTTTATGTCCGTTCTCAAGCTTGACTGATATGATTTATATTCACATTCCGTTCTGCATCAGAAAATGCCTGTACTGCGACTTTTATTCTGTTACAGACACATCGCTTTTTAAGGAGTATACTGATGCATTAATAAGTGAAATAAAGAGCATTAAAGGTACGAAAACCGATACTGTCTATATAGGCGGGGGAACTCCTACGGCTTTGGGAGAATACCTTCTTCAGATAGTAGATGCGGTTAACAAAAACCTCTCTCTTTCAAAGAAATGCGAATTTACAGTGGAGGCAAATCCCGGAACTGTGAATGAAGATATTCTTTGTAAACTTTATGAAAAAGGGGTTAACCGTATAAGCTTAGGAGCACAGTCGTTCAATGATGATGAGCTTCGTGCTTTGGGCAGAATCCATACTGCTAACGATATTTTTAAAAGTGTAGATGAAATTAAAAGGGTGGGGTTTTCAAACTTCAGTATTGACCTTATGCTTGCAACTCCTGGTCAGACGACGGAAAGTCTTTCGCACACACTTGATTGTATTGAAAAGATTAACCCTCCGCATATTTCTGCGTATTCATTGATTGTTGAAGAAGGGACTCCATTTTATGATATGGAGTTAAATCTTCCAGATGAGGACACTGAAAGAAAAATGTATTACTATACCGAAGAAAGGCTTAAAGCTTTATCACTTTACAGGTACGAAATATCAAATTTTGCACGAAAAGGTTATGAAAGCCGACATAACACAGGTTACTGGCAGGATAAAGAATATATCGGTCTTGGTGCAGGGGCTCATTCCTTCTATAACGGTGCGAGATATTATAACAGAAACGACATCAGAAGTTATATCTTAGGAGAGGGAAGAAAAGAAGATTACACTCCAATTTCTAAAGAGGAGAGGAAGCTTGAACTTTTTATGCTCGGACTAAGGATGACTGAGGGTGTAGAATATAACGGAGAATTCCCCGAGAGAGTTAACCCTCTTATAGAAAAAGGGTTGCTTGAAATAAGGGGCAAAAGGCTTATGCTTACCGCACGTGGAACGGATTGTGCAAATCTTGTTTTTATGGAGTTTTTGAATGATTAATATACGTGATTACGTCTTGCGACTTGTTGCATTTCGTGACAGAACAGAAAAAGAGATAAGAGATAGACTAAAAGAAAAAAAATACGGCGAAGACGAAATAGATGATGAAATTAGCTTTTTAAAAGACTATGGTTATATAAATGATTTGCGTTTTGCCGAGCATTTTACCCATGATGCAATTAATCTTAAAAAATGGGGAAAAATCAGAATTCGTATGGAACTTGTGAAAAAAGGAATTGACCGTGATGTGGCAGATAGTGTCATTGAAGATGCTTTCATGGAGATCGATGGAGACCTTGTGCTTTTGCAAATGAGGTCACGCTTTAAAAATTCTGATTTTAGTAATATGAAAGAGAGAACCAGAATATTTAATTTCTTTATGCGTAGGGGTTTCTCTGCGGAAGAAATAAAGGGTGCTATGAATAAAATGTCTTCCTTTTATGACATTACAAGCGAGGATTGAAGGTGGAAGAGTGGCAATAAAAATTGGTTTTGTATCACTGGGATGCAATAAAAATCTGTGTGATACAGAGAATATGATGGGACTTGTGTCAGAAAATGGGTTTGATATCACTCCAAATCCTGAGGATGCTGATGTAATTGTTGTAAACACCTGTGGATTTATCGAAAGTGCACAACAAGAGTCGATAGATACAATCTTAGATATGGCGCAATTCAAGGAGAAGAAATGCAGACTTCTTGTTGTATGCGGTTGTCTTGCACAGCGTTTTGCTGATGAAATCAGAGAAGAAATGCCTGAGGTTGATGTTATTGTAGGTACGACAGCATTTGACGAAATTGTTCCTGCAATAAAAAGCGGACTTGAAGGCAAAAAAGAGTCTTATATATACGATATTGATAAAGACGTGGAAGAAAATCTTCCACGTATCCGCACAACACAACCCTTTACTGCATATCTTAAAATTGCAGAGGGGTGTGATAACAAATGTACATATTGTGCAATTCCTTATATAAGAGGCAGGTATCGCAGCAGGAGCGAGGAAAGCATATTGGCTGAAGCAAACGCACTTGCCAATGATGGAGTTCGTGAAATCATTGTTGTGGCACAGGATACTACACGATACGGAATTGATTTATACGGCGAAAAGAGGATATCCTCACTTCTTCGTAAGCTTTGCGAAATTCCCAAAATCGAATGGGTGAGAGTGCATTATTCCTATCCCGAAGAGATTGATGAAGAGCTTATAAAAACGATAAAAGAAGAGAAAAAAATTGTAAAATACCTTGATATTCCTGTTCAGCATGGCTCAAGCAGCGTCCTTAAGAGAATGGGAAGGAAAACTACGCGTGAGAAATTGGAAACATTAATAAATAAATTACGTGCTGAAATTCCTGATATAACATTGCGTACAAGTATTATCACGGGTTTTCCTGCAGAAAGCGATGAAGAGTTTTTGGAGCTTTGTGATTTTCTTTCCAAAGTCAGGTTTGACAGGGTGGGAGTTTTTGCATATTCGTGCGAAGAAGGCACTCCCGCAGCAAAATTGAAAAACCAAGTCCCGCAGGAAATAAGGGAGAAGCGCCGTGACGCTGTTATGGAGCTTTCCCAAAGGATTTCTCTCGAGAGAAATGAGAAAATGATTGGAAAAACAATCAAAGTCATTACAGAGGGCTTTGAAGACAATCTTTACTACGGACGAAGTGAAGGCGAAAGTATTGAGATAGACCCAAAAATCTATTTTGGGGCACACAGGGAACTATCCCAGGGAGATTTTTTAGATGTAACAATTAAATCTGCCGATATATATGACTTATACGGCGAGGAAAGTGAAAGGATGGATTGATTATGAATTTACCCAACAAGCTCACAATGGCAAGAATTATTATGGTTCCAATATTTATGGAGATAATGCTTAAGGGATATTACATAGCTGCACTTATAATTTTTGCACTGGCATCTATTACCGACTTTTTAGACGGATACATTGCAAGGAAATATAATTTAGTATCATCATTTGGTAAGATAATGGACCCTCTTGCAGATAAGCTCCTTGCATTTGGTGCACTTGTTTCATTTATCGAACTCGGTGTTGTATCTGTATGGGCACCCATTATTATTATTGCACGTGAATTCTTTGTAACCAGCATGAGAGTTGTTGCAGTATCAAAGGGAAAGGTTATTGCAGCTTCCTGGTGGGGCAAAGTCAAGACAAATGTTCAGCTTTTTGCTTTGATATTCTCGATGCTTTTCTGCGGACTGGGAAAAGGGGAAATCGCAACTATTCTTATATGGATAGCCGCTATTTTCACAATAGCAAGCTGGATAGCATATATTTTTGAAAATATTTCTGTATTTAAGGACGAGAAATAAGGAGGCTCTATAAGTGCAGTATATTAGAGTATGTGCTTGCATTAACAAGGCAGCAATCAGACATAATTTCAAAGAAATAAAGAAATCTGTTCCGGATAATGTAAAGATAATGTCCGTAATTAAAGCAGATGGCTATGG
>JAZLEL010000137.1:0-2249 GCA_045615265.1 Clostridia bacterium
TTTTTAAGACGCTTTATATGGCTGTCCCTGAGTCTTTTTTTCAGTCCGTCAACAACCTGCTCAAGCGGTTCAATATCACGTGCTGCATGAAGGTCGTTTCTAACAAAAGCTTTATATGAAAGCGTCAGTATTTCAGACACGGCACCGCAGAGTGTATCAAGCTCTTTTTGAGCAGCCGGGGTAAATTTAATATCCTTATTTTTCATTTCCTCCGCAGATTCAAGAATATTTATACTATGGTCTGAAATCCTCTCAAAATCGCCAATTACTTTAAGCAGCTTTGAAACCTCCGAACTGTCGCTGTCACTGATTTGATGACTGCTAAGTTTAACTAAATATGTTCCTAAAATATCCTCATAATGATCTGCCTCTTCCTCAGACGCACGAATTTTCTCTGCAACATTGGAATCATACCTGCTGAGCATATTTAAACCGTTTTTCAAAGCCGTAACAGAGGACTCTGCCATTTCGCACACAAGCTCCTTACAGCGCTCCAACGCAATAGGAGGAGTTAAAAGAAGTCTTTCATCAAGCTCTGCAATTTCATCTTTTTTATTTGTTTCCGGCACAAGCTTTATCGCCAATTTTTCAAGAAGCGAGGACATTGGAAGAAGGAGTATAGTACAGGCAATATTAAACAAAGAATGTGAAACTGCAATTCCGAGATATGATGCCGATGCATTAAGAAGCTGAGGCCTGAATATTGCGGAGATTAAACTGAATACCGAAAGCCAAATGACTGTACCTAGAACATTAAAGGATAAATGAACAACAGCGGCACGTTTGGCATTTTTGTTAGTGCCAAATGAGGAAAGAAGTGCTGTAATACAAGTACCTATGTTCTGTCCCATAATAATCGGAACAGCGGCACCGTAGGAAACCTGACCGGTTACAGAAAGTGCCTGAAGTATTCCTACCGATGCAGAGCTGGACTGAATAACAGCCGTAAGAATTGCACCTGCTAAAACACCTAAAATGGGGTTTTTAAACATAATAAACAGGTTCTGGAATGAGGGTACATCTGCAAGTCCCGACACGGCAGAGGACATTGTGTCCATACCGAACATCAAGGTTGCAAAACCAAGTAAGATTGTTCCGGTATCTCTTTTCTTGCTTGTTTTACTAAACATCAGGAAAACTGTACCGATTAAAGCAAGAACAGGTGTAAAAGAAGTAGGTTTCAAAAGCTGAATAAACATATTCTCGCTTGAGATTCCTCCAAGGCTGAGTATCCATGCAGTCACGGTTGTTCCGATATTTGCACCCATTATAACGCCAATGGATTGTCTTAAGGTCATAACACCTGAGTTTACAAAACCCACTACCATAACAGTTGTTGCGGAAGAACTCTGGATAACTGCCGTTACACCAAGCCCCGTTAAAAATCCTGCTATTTTATTTTTTGTGAGCTTTGCGAGCAGTTTTTTAAGACTTCCCCCTGCTCTGCGTTCCAAAGCATCTCCCATTACGTTCATTCCGAAAAGGAATAAGCATAATCCGCCAATCAAAGTCAAAACATCAAATACCGTCATCTGTGCACCTCTTTAGATTAAAATTTATAATTATTTCCATAACCAATATAATTATACGATAATCCTGGCTAAGATGCGGTTAAGAATGGTTAAAAAAAGCGGATTGTGCATCACACAAATCCGCAAAAAATTGTTTTATTAATCTCTTTCACGCATACGATAACCAACACCCAGTTCATTTACTATATAATTGCTTTTACCGGGTTTGTCGCCAAGCTTTTTTCGTATGTTCGCCATATTTACCTGGAGTTTTTTTGTACTGTTCAAATCATTATATCCCCATATATCACGAATAATAGAGGCATATGTCATAACCTTTCCCGAATGTTCCGAAAGAAAAGATATGATGTTGTATTCCGTCTGCGTAAGTGTTACTTCGGCTTTATCAACAAACACACGCCTTGCATCATAATCAATCTCAAGTCCGCCTGATTTGAACCTTCCTCCGGGTAACCTTCCCTCGTCAGTGCTGTGTCTTGAGTTTCTTAAAGCAGACCTCACTCTCGCAACAAATTCTGCTGAGCTGAAGGGTTTCGTTATATAATCATTTGCCCCTTTATCCAAGGCATCAACCTTATCCTTTTCATCTGTCCTTGCTGACAATACTATAATAGGGGTTAAGGAATCCTTTCTTACCCATTCTAAGAAAGTCATTCCATCAAAATCAGGTAAGCCAAGGTCAAGTATTACGAGGTCAGGTCTGTGGGAGGAAAAAAG
>JAZLEL010000138.1:0-2116 GCA_045615265.1 Clostridia bacterium
TGAAGGGAGTTTACCTTAGCGAGAGTAATCATTTTCTCGGTAATAGCACGAACTTCCTTAGCTCTTGTAACGGTGGTTTCAATTTTGCCATTTTCCAAAAGGTAAGTTACCATAGCTCTCATCATAGCTCTACGATGATCAGTAGGTCTGCCGAGCTTTCTGGTTCCGGGCATTTAAAATCACTCCTTAATACCTTTATAGGTTAGAATTAAAGGATTATTCATCCTCCTGACGAAGAGATAAACCAAACTGAGCGAGTTTTGCAATAACCTCATCAAGAGATTTCTTGCCGAGATTTCTGACTTTCATCATATCGTCTTCAGTCTTTTCTATCAGATCGCCAACCTTGTGAATATTCGCTCTCTTGAGACAATTGAAGGAACGAACAGAAAGGTCAAGTTCCTCAACGGTCATCTCTAATGTCTGCTTGTTGGAATCTGTATCCTTAACGACCATAACCTCAACGTTGCTTGCTTCTTCAGAAAGGTCAACAAAGAGATTGAGATGTTCGTTGAGAATCTTGGCTGCAAACGAAACAGCTTCCTGTGCGGAAAGTGTACCGTTTGTTCTTACTTCGAGAGTTAATTTGTCATAGTCAGTAATGTCACCGACACGGACATCCTCTACTGTATAGTTTACATTAGCAACAGGAGTGTAGATAGAGTCGATTGCTATAACACCGATGCTTGCATTGTTCTGGTTAAGAATCGTCTTGTTCTTTTCAGCCGAAACATAACCCTTACCCATTCCTGCGGTAAGCTCCATTCTGACATGTGCATCAGAACTGAGAGTAGCAATATGCCAATCGGGATTGATAATCTCAACTTCGGAATCAGCCTGAATATCACCTGCGGTGATTTGGGTAGCACCGCTTACATCAATGTAAAGGTTCTTAGGCTCATTACCGTGAATTTTGAGGATAACACCCTTTAAGTTGAGAACAATCTCAGTTACATCCTCTTTTACTCCTTCTATGCTCGAAAACTCGTGAAGTACACCATTTATCTTAACAGATGTGATGGCATAACCTGTGAGTGATGACAAAAGAACACGGCGAAGACTGTTACCGAGTGTTGTACCGTAGCCTCTTTCAAGGGGTTCAAGGACAAACTTACCGTGAGAACCGTTTTCACTCAGGTCAACAGTTGTTATACTGGGTCTTTCTATGCCTATCATTCAAATACACTCCTTGTAATTACAGAATTGATAGAATTCTGTGCCGAAAATAAAAACATAAATACAACAGTTCAATTATTTTGAATAGAACTCAACGATAAGGTGTTCTTCAACGGGAACAAAGATCTGATCTCTTTCGGGAAGAGCAACTATCTTAGCTGTATATGTTTCTGCATTTGCTTCAAGCCACTGGGGAACAGGTCTTGATGCGTTTGCTTCAAGCACTGCCTTGAACTTGTCGCTGTCAAGACTTGCCTTCTTTATGGAAACTACTTCGCCGGCCTTGCAAAGATATGAAGGAATGTCAACCTTCTTATCATTGATTGCGAAATGACCATGAGTAACAAGCTGTCTTGCTTCAGCACGGGAGGAAGCCCATCCTAAAAGATAAACAATGTTATCAAGACGGCTTTCGCAGATACGAAGAAGGTTTTCACCTGTCATACCAACCTGCTTTTCTGCCATTTCAAAATACTTGCTGAACTGAACTTCGTTTATACCATAATATCTTCTTGCGGTCTGCTTTGCACGGAGCTGTGTTCCGTATTCGGAAGACTTTTTACGGCCCTGACCGTGCTGGCCGGGTGCATAGTTGCGGCGTTCAATAGCACACTTGCCTGTGTAGCATCTTTCGCCCTTTAAGAAGAGCTTCTTGCCTTCACGGCGGCAAAGCTTACATACCGCACCGGTATATCTTGCCATAGTTTACGTTACCTCCTGTTATTATTATACACGTCTTCTCTTGGGAGGACGGCAGCCGTTGTGAGGAATGGGAGTTACATCCTTAATCATTGTAACTTCAAGACCTGCAGTCTGAAGAGCACGGATTGCTGCTTCTCTGCCCTGTCCGGGACCCTTAACATAAACCTCAACGGTCTTCATACCATGTTCCATTGCAATCTTAGCAGCTGTTTCAGCAGCTGTCTGTGCTGCAAAGGGA
>JAZLEL010000139.1:0-28032 GCA_045615265.1 Clostridia bacterium
AGCATCTACAAAGTGGATTGCAGGAGAATCGTTTGGCTTGTCAGCCGCCTGAATACCGCCTTCTGCCATCATTGTGTTTGCATCGCCTATTCTGAGCTTTGTTACAATCATAACATCGGCACCAGCCTCATGAGCCTCAATAAGTCGGATCGTAGCCATGTCGTTCTGTGGGCCAAGGAGTTGGACAACTTGCTTGTCTTCCTAAGACCGCTTGGCCTCCGACTTCTGCCATCATTGTGTTTGCATCGCCTATTCTAAGCTTTGTCACAATCATAACATCGGCACCTGCTTCATGAGCCTCAATCGCAGCAGATGCACCTGCACCACCGCCGCCGATGATTAAAACATCTGTTTCATAATCAGGGTTTGAAAGGTCAACAGAGTCTTTAGTTATACGGCTGTGTGCCTGCAAAATTTCAGCAAGCTGGGTTGGAACCTTTTCGCCCTTGTTAGGACCGATTTTAAGTGATGTAAATTCGTCCTTCTTATAGTCCGGATGAAAAGCTGCAAGCAAATCTTCCTTCTGCTTTGCAGTCATACGATCCGGCTCTAATGCAATATTTTTTTCTCTTGCTGCCTGAACTGCGGCAATTGATTTTTGAAATTTTTCCGAATACATATTCTTTTCCTCCTTACTTTTCTATTTCACGGGTGTTATAAAGCTCTTTCATTTCCTCGATGGGCTTCTGCATAAGAGCTTCTATAAGCTCATTAAAGTCGCCATCTTTGATTTCCTTTACACGTTCCTCAAGATGGCCGCATCCGGGAGCTAAATATTTTCCGTTAATTCTTCTTGCAAGCATTGCAACCTGAGGATGAGAAATTCCCGCAGGGCATCTTGAAGAACATACGCCGCACATTACACAGTCAAACGACTCTTCAGCACATTTTTCAAACTCGCCCCTCTGGGCATATGCAATGTACTGCATAACATTAAGTCCCTGTGTACAGCTCTTTGTGCAGGCATTACAGCCTATACAAGCATAAATTTCGGGGTAAAGCTGCATCATAACAGACTCTGTTACAGGAATTTTTTCTATATCGTAGCCCTCTTTAACAAGCGGAAAGAAAGGCAGTGTTGCGATATACATATTATCCTCAACCTTGGTCTGGCAAGCAAGGCAAGCCCTAAGCTCCTTATCGCCCTTTATGCGATAAATAGTTGCACACGCACCGCAAAAGCCGTTACGGCATCCGCAACCGCGAACCAGCTGGTATCCGGCATATTCCATAGCGGTCATAATTGTTAAATTTTCAGGCACCTCGTATTTTTTGCCGAAAAGAAATATATTAACTAATTTTTCCATATTACCACTCCTTTAATACTCATCCGGAAGCTCATCAAGCTCATCGCATCTAAATACCGGACCGTCTTTGCACACATATTTAGAGCCAACATTACATCTTCCGCATTTACCAACGCCACACTTCATCCTAAGCTCAAGTGTTGTGTAAATCTGGGTTTTGTCAAAACCAAGTCCGCAAAGCCCCTCCAACGTGAACTTAATCATAATCGGAGGACCGCAAATAACGGCTGTTTTATTTGTATCAAAACCAAGCTCCTTTACAAAGTTTGGAACAAAGCCGACATGACCGTCCCAACCCTCCTGAGGATTATCGATAGTCAAGTGAACATTTACGCCTGCATCCTTTGACCATTCATCGATGATTTCTTTATAATCAAGCAAATCATCCTTGCTTCTTGAGCCGTAAACAATATCGATTTCGCCGTAATGGTCACGATAGTGTCTGCAATAATTAATAACAGACCTAAGGGGTGCAAGACCAACGCCACCGGCAATGAACAAGAGATTTTTACCTGCGAACACATCATCGACAGGGAAAGGATTTCCGTAAGGTCCCCTGATGGTTATCTGCTGACCAACCTCTGCCTGATGGAGCCAATCGGTTACACATCCGCATTTTTTGATGGAAAATTCCATATATTCTTCATTTGTGGGAGAAGATGTGATGGAAAACATTGCTTCACCAACTCCAGGAACGGAAAGCATCGCACATTGTCCGGGTCTGTGGTCAAAAGCTTTTTTGCCATCGGGTGTCACAACCCTGAAAGTCTTAATATCGGGTGTGTCTATACGCACATCAGTTATAACACCTATTTTGGGAATTAAAGTTTCTTCTCTGTTATTCACTTTGCTTCCCTCCTATCTTCTTCATTACTTTAACAATATTCATAGAAATGGGACACTTAGAAAGGCATCTTCCGCAACCTACACAGCTGAATAATCCGTCATTGTTTTCAGGATAGTAAACAAGCTTATGCATAAATCTCTGACGGAAGCGTTCCTTTTGAGTATTCCTGTTATTTCCGTGAGCCATTTTGGTAAAATCAGAATACATACAAGAATCCCAGCATCTGAATCTGATAACGCCGTTACCTGTATTAAAGTCCTTAATGTCGTAGCACTGACAGGTAGGACACACAAAGGTACAGGTTCCGCAACCAAGACAGCTTTGAGATAATTCATCCCAACAAGGATCATCAAAAAGCTGACCTGTCTTTCCACCGCCAAAAGCATCTGTTGTAAGGTCTTTAAGCGGAAGCTTATTCATAATCTTTGAAATTTTTTCTTTCTGCTCGTTAGCCAGGGTTTCATCACATTCTTCAGTAAGTGCAGAAATCTTTTCTAAGAGAGCCTCCCCCTTTGGAGTATTGGCTTTAAAAAATATTTCTTTTTCTGTCTTCCATGTTGTAACATCGCCTTCGGGTTCTTCAGGAGAAATTCCAAAGGTTTTACAGAAACAGGTTTCTGCCGGTTTTGTACAAGCAGTTGATACAATAACACCTTTTTCACGTCTTGATGCATAGTAGCTGTCAACAGGCTCGTTTAAGAAAACCCTGTCTAAAATTTCAAAGCTCTTCACATCGCAACCGCGAACTCCAAAAACAACAAAATCTTCAGTTTCGCCTCTTGTGTCAATAACCTCGATATTTTTACCCTCTGTCTTAAATTCCATCAGGTCTTCAATCTGAGGAAAGAAGAAATCCTTGGGGCTTCTTACAGTGTTTAATGCATCGCTCCACACAACGCCGTTTTCCCACTGTTTATATACGGCACTTCCGTCATTATCGTCAGAAGGAACATAAAGCTTCGCTGTCTTTGTGATTTCTTCAAAAACAGAATATATTTTTTCAAGAGAACATTTACGCATCAATATCCCTCCTGTCAAATACTTCACCAGGCTCTAAATCTTCAGTAGTATAATCTACAAGCGGAGCTCTTGAGCCAACCTCTTCTCCTGCCTGATATTCGCCATAAAATTCATTGATATCTTTTATAAATTTACGGTTCAAAAGATGAAGCGGGATATTTTGAGGGCAAACTCTCGAACATTCTCCGCAGTCGGTACAACGGCCTGCTACGTGGTAAGCCCTTATAATATGGAACATTTTCTCTTCAAAGCTATTAGCAGGTGCTTTATTTTCAACACCTGATGAAGGATTGTCAAACACGCACTTTTCGCAAGTACATGCAGGACATACATCACGGCAAGCGTTACAACGGATACAACATGAAAGCTCATTCTGCCAGAACTGGAACCTCTCATCGGGGGTCATAGCCTCAATTCTTGCAACTTCATCAAATCTTGCTGAATCAATAACTTCTCCCTCATCGCCCATAAGTTCATCATAGGCAACGTGCTTCTTACTCTTACAATTTACACAGCGCTCTAAAAGAACATCTTTAAAAGGAACTTCGATAGGATTATCTTCGTAAATTGTTGTAACGAGAAGGTTTTCGCCATCTTCTTTGATTTCACTGATTCCCTCGCCTGTTATAGCTTTCAGTTTTGAAACATCGACCATTCCCTCGCAAGGAATACCAACTGCATAAACCTTTTCACGGTCAAAACGATGCTCGGTCAACAGCTGATTAAAGCTATATGTATCGCAGGGTTTTAAGAAAACAAGGATTTTGCCCTCGTTTTTATCTGCCTTTGAAACAAGATATTTTGAGAAATTAACTCCGCAAAAATCGTTCCAGACAAAATTTTCTTTTAAATCTTCTTCTGTACTGAACATTTTCGGGGTTACATCATAACCGAATTCACCCTTACTCCAGCCAAGAACCGCAGTAACAGTACCGTTTGCGAGCAGAGAAGCTGCTTTATCTATTAGTTGATTTTGTGTTATCTTTTGCATCGCAGATCCTCCAATCTCTTATTTTCACCAAGTGCAGTTACCTTTTCTACAAAGTCATTCATTGTAGCGGCAAATTTTGCACCTTCTGCCGCAGAAACCCATTCAAGACGGGTGCGTTCTCTTTCAATGCCGAGGAAATCAAGCATAGAGAAGAGTGCCGCCATTCTTCTGCGTGTGTAATAGTTTCCTGATGTATAGTGGCAGTCACCGGGATGGCAGCCACATATGATAACGCCGTCTGCACCTCTCTGGAAAGCACGAAGAACAAACATAGGATTAACACGGCAAGAGCAGGGAACTCTTATGATTTTTACATCTGCGGGATAATTAAGACGGTTGTTTCCTGCAAGGTCTGCACCGGCATACGAACACCAGTTACAGCAAAAAGCAACGATTAAAGGTTTATGTTCATTTACTTGCATATTGCGTCCACCTCCGCCATAATTTGTTCACTTGCAAATCCGTTAAGGTCCATAGCACCTGACGGACACGCAACAGTACATGCACCGCAGCCCTGACAAACTGCCGGATTTACAACGGCAACTCGTCTTACCTTTGTTGTTCTGTCGGGCATACGGAATTCCTTATCCTCATATGTGATAGCACCATAAGGACATACTCTTTCACAGGAAGAACATCCGTTACACATAAGCTCATTGGAATGAGCTACACAGGGATTGCCTGTCAGTTTATCCTTTGCAAGAAGTCCTATAACCTTAGAAGCCGCAGCACCTGCCTGAGAAACTGTTTCAGGAATATCCTTCGGTCCCTGACAAGTACCTGAAAGAAATACTCCCGCAGTCGGGCTTTCTACCGGTCTAAGCTTTGGATGAGCTTCTGTAAAGAAGTCATTTGTATCCATACTTGCTGTAAGCATAGTTGCAAGAGGTCTTGCAGATTTATCAGGTTCAATAGCTGCAGCCAATACAACAAGGTCTGCATCAATATGAAGCTGCTTATTCTCAATCAAATCAGATGCCTGAACTTTAAGCTTATCCCCTTCAGGAGTAACCTTTCCAACCATACCCTTAACATACTTTACGCCATATTCCTCAACGGCACGGCGATAAAATTCGTCAAAGTTCTTACCGGGAGTTCTTACATCTATATAGAATACATACACCTCTGTTTCGGGGTACTTATCTCTTACCAACATCGCGTGCTTTGCTGTGTACATACAACAAATCTTAGAGCAATACTCTTTACCTTTTTCTGCACAGGCATCGCATCTTGAGCCTACACACTGAACAAATACGATTGTTTTTGGCGACTTGCCGTCTGAAGGTCTTTCAAGGTGACCCGCAGTAGGACCTGCAGCATTTGTAAGACGCTCAAATTCTAAAGATGTGATAACATCCTTGGACTGATTGTAGGCAAACTCGTCAAACTTATCCATGCTGATAGGATTAAAGCCTGTTGCAACAACAATCGCACCATATTTTTCCTGAACGTATTCATCCTTTTGTGTATAGTCAATAGCACCTGCTGTACATACCTTGGCACAAAGACCGCATTTTCCGTTTTTAAGCATATTACAAGCATTGGGGTCAATTGTAGCAACCTTGGGAACTGCCTGAGCGAACGGAATATATATTGCACGGCGGTTATCCATACCGAGATTGAACTCGTTAGGCACCTTCTTCATAGGACACTTTTCTACACAAGCACCGCAGCCTGTACAAATATCTTCTTTTACATAGCGTGCGTTTTTCTTGATAGTAACATCAAAGTTTCCTACAAACCCCTTAATTTCTGACACTTCGCTATATGAGAAAATACGGATATTTTCATTTTGTGCAACGTCAACCATTTTGGGAGTCAGAATACAAGCCGCACAGTCAAGCGTGGGGAAAGTTTTGTCAAGCTGTGCCATTTTTCCGCCGATCGTGGGCTTCTTCTCAACAATATCAACGGGGAAACCTGCATCAGCAATGTCAAGAGCAGTCTGAATGCCTGCTATACCGCCGCCGATAACAAGCGCCCTTTTTGTAACCGGTGATTCACCGGGAGTAAGCGGTGCGTTAAGGTTAACCTTTGCAATAGCCGCTTTACCAAGGATAATTGCTTTTTCTGTTCCTGTCTGCATATCCTTATGAACCCAGGAACACTGCTCTCTTATATTGGCAATTTCAACCATATAAGGATTCAGTCCCGCTGCTGCAGCCGTTTTTCTAAAGGTTGCCTCGTGCATACGGGGGGAACAGGAACACACAACAATACCTGTAAGGTTATGCTCTTTTACTGCGTCCTTTATCATGTCCTGTCCTGCCTGAGAACACATATATTGATAATTGGTGGAAAAGACGACACCAGGTTCGTTTTTCAAGGCTTCGGATACTGCCTGTACATCAACTGTACCTGCAATATTGCTGCCACACCAACATACGAAAACACCAACTCTTTGCATTTGTCTTTTCCTCCTTACTTACTATATTTTCTGAATGCACTTACCAAAAGCTGTTGCGGAATATCTTCATCAAGAAGTGCCGGAACATCATTTGCAGTCATTCTGTTTTCGCCTTGCTTCTTTACTGCTTCAAGACGAACTGCCTCAACCAGTTTAGCAGGCTCGACACCTCTGGGGCATCTGTCTATACAAGCAAAGCAAGACAAGCATTTATATAATGATTCTGAATTTAAAAGCGGCTCTATATTTCCACTTTCAACCATACTTACGAACTGATGGGGATGATACTCCATCTCATCATAAGCAGGGCAGGTTGCAGAACATTTTCCGCATTTCATACATTTCTTTGGATTTACTCCGCTTTCACGGATTAGCTCCTCACGAAGATACTTATTATTCATTTGTATCCTCCTTTACACCCAGTGCTTCTGCCAGAAGCTCGGTAAAATAAACAACCGGAATATCTGCACCGTTTTTAACAAGATTATATTTGCAAAGCGGACAAGCAGTAATAATCATTTCAGCACCCTGTGCCTTTGCATTCTGCACAACAGAATTACTGTTCTTTTTTGCAAGCTCAGGGCTTTCAACACTTACATATCCGCCGCAGCACTCATTACGTTTTGCATAGATAACAGGCTCTGCCCCCAAAGCTTTTATGAAATCTTCCATAATGCTTGGGTTTTCAGGGTCGTCCATCTTCATAACGCTATTGGGTCTTAAAAGAAGGCAGCCGTAATATGCCGCAATCTTCTTGCCTTTAAGCGGATTTACAACCTTCTCCTTCAAAGCATCAAAGCCTACCAAATCACGAAGCATTTCAAGATAGTGATAAACCTCGGCTTCGCCGAAATATTCGCTATCTTCTGCCATATAACGATTTGCCTTATCGGCAAATTCCTTATCGTTCTGCATAGCATAATTTGTCTGTTTTATAACATTGTGGCAAGCTGAACACACTGTTACAAGAGGCTTTTCCTTTGAAAAAGCCTCTTTGAGTGCACGAACAGAAGAAAGCTTCGTTGCAACTTCATTTTTCGCAGTAGTAAACACTCCGCCGCAGCATTGCCAGTTTTCAATTTCTTCAAGGGTAACCCCCAAAGCTTCAGCAGATTTGTATGCATACAAATCAAGGTCTTTAGCTTTGTTTTTCAGGGTACAACCCGGAAAATAACTAACCTTCATTTCTATACCTCCAGAGCATACGGAATCAAAGACCTGTATGAATCAAACTTAAACCATTTCTTCCGGATGGAATACTTCGTCAAACTTTTCAGCAGTTAAAAATCCAAGCTCAACGCAAGCTTCCTTAAGTGATATATTATCCTTAAACGCCTTTTTAGCAGTTTTAGCGGCATTTTCATATCCTATATACGGATTAAGTGCAGTAACAAGCATCAAAGAATTGTGAAGATTATGGTGCATCTTTTCCTTATTAGCTTTAATACCCACCGCACAGTTTTTATTAAAGGAAACAATAGCCTCAGCCATAAGTCTTGCAGACTGCAGGAAATTGTAAGCACACACAGGCATAAATACATTTAATTCAAAGTTACCCTGTGATGCTGCCATACCGACTGCAACGTCATTACCCATTACCTGAACAGCAACCATTGTTACTGCTTCACACTGTGTGGGGTTTACCTTGCCAGGCATAATGGAAGAGCCGGGTTCGTTCTCAGGAATAAAGATTTCGCCAAGACCATCTCTGGGACCTGATGCAAGCCATCTTACATCGTTTGCAATCTTCATCATATCTGCAGCAAGTGCCTTGATTGCACCATGTGCAAACACGAGCTCGTCCTTTGAGGTAAGTGAATGGAATTTGTTTGATGCCGTTACAAAGGGCTTTCCTGTGATGTTTCCTACTTCTTTAGCCACAGTTTCAGCAAATAACGGAGGAGCATTAAGACCTGTACCAACGGCAGTTCCACCCAGTGCAAGCTCATAAAGAGGCTCAATTGAACGCTTTATAAGTTCAATATCTTTTTCAAGACTTGAACGCCATCCGCTTATCTCCTGGCTGAATTTAATAGGAGTTGCATCCTGAAGATGTGTTCTTCCGCTCTTTACTATTCCTTCGTTTTCTTCCTCAAGTCTTTTGAAGGTTTCTATTAATACGGAAACTGCAGGAATAAGCTTATTTTCCAAAATAAGAACCGCTGCTATGTGCATCGCTGTGGGGAATGTGTCATTTGAAGACTGGCTCATATTAGCATCATCGTTAGGATGAAGTAATTTCTTTCCTAAAATCTCATTTCCTCTGTTTGCGATTACTTCGTTTGTATTCATATTGGACTGTGTGCCTGAGCCTGTCTGCCATACAACAAGGGGGAAATTGTCATTAAGCTTTCCATCCATAATCTCATCGCAAGCAGCTTTAATTGCTTCAAGCTTTTCTTCTGTCATTTTTTCAGGACGCAGAGCATTGTTGGTTATAGCCGCTGCTTTCTTAAGTACACCAAATGCGTGTATGATTTCCGCAGGCATTGTTTCGATACCTACGCCTATTTCAAAGTTTTCATGACTTCTCTGTGTCTGGGCAGCCCAAAGCTTGTCAGCCGGAACTTTTACCTCGCCCATTGAATCGTGTTCAATACGATATTCCATTTTCTTCGTCCCTTTCCCTTTTGATTATATATTAAGACTTTTGGTTAACTCTTTCAAAACGTTTGCACTGTTGTGGAGAGCTGCAATTTCTTCGTCCTTGAGAGGAAGCAAGATCTTGCTGTGTGCTCCCTTATTACCTACGACATTCAGAAGGCTCAAACACACATCATTGATACCATATTCACCATTTAAAAGTGTCGATACTGTAAGGGTGGTATCAATTCCGCTTAAAAGGCACTTACATACATGGCATACTGATACAGACACTGCATAAAATGTCGCACCCTTACGCTGAATAACTCTCGCACCTGATTTGCGAACATAATTTTCAACTTCCTCCCTGTTAAACTCAGGGTAATTTTCTCCGTCTAAAACAGCATCTCTGTAATCCTCAATCGGAACATTTGAAATATTAGCAATAGACCAGGGAACAAAGGAGCTGTCACCATGCTCACCAAGCACATAGGCATGAACATTTTTCTGGTTTACAGAATAGTACTCAGCAACTCTTGCACGGAGTCTTGCAGTATCAAGTATGGTACCTGAACCTATAACACGCTCCTGCGGAAGTCCTGTATGCTTTAAGAAAACATACGTCAGAATATCAACAGGATTACTTACAATAACATATGTAGCCTCAGGTGCCACAGGAACAATTTTATCAGCAATGCTCTTTATAATGTCAATATTGTTCTGAGCAAGGTCAAGTCTTGACTGACCTGCCTTTCTTGCCATTCCTGATGTAATTACAACAATATCAGACCCTGCTGCATCTGCGTATGTTCCTGCATAAATAGTTGCAGGATTGCAGAAAGGAACACCCTGTCTTATATCAAGAGCCTCACCAAGTGATTTTTCCTCATTAACATCAATCATAATAATTTCAGTTGCGAGTCCCATAATAGTAAGAGTATATGCGATTGTTGAACCTACATTACCCGAGCCTATTACTGTAATTTTGTTCATACCTAATCCTCACCTTTCAAATTCCTTTGTTTAACCTATTTGCTTTACCACTACTTTAAGACAGATACATCACCATTCTGCCCCAAAAATTATTATCTTTTATAAGATATTGAGGTTTCTTATAAGCCTATCTTTATACCCACTTAAAAAGTATATGCTTTTCAGGTACCCACAATATCCCTAATTTTAAATTACATTATAACATAAATAATATTAAAAATCAATGATTATCTACAATTTTCATTACTTCTTTTTCAATAAAAAAAGGCCGTATTTTTAAAATACAACCTTTTTGTTATTCAAGTCTCGTTTATTCTTTAAAATTGCCCTGTTTACGGCACATTCATATTAGTTGCACTCAGCAACAAGCGGACCTGCAAGCTCTTTAAGATAGAAAAGCTTTCCCGGAAATGTCGGTATAAATGTCGATATAAACTTATACGAAGCGGAAGCAATTTGAGCGAGGCTGTGACACTATCCAAAGAATCACGTAGCATTGCGAACAGACATCCTATGAAAGAAGTATTTTATAACATTTATTTTGATTACTTGCTAATAAATATATTTTACGATAATATTAGTAACAGTGAATACAAAAAGGAAGGGATTTTTTTGAGAAAATATATTCCAGATATAAAAAATATTGGTACAGCTTTATTCTCGGCCCTCTATTTATGATTTTAGAGGCGTGCGGAGAATTTATACTTCCTTACATAAATGCCAATATAATTAACAAGGGTGCTTCGAGAGGTGATGTCAGTTATATTCTTGAAAACGGTATATATATGGCTATTCTGACAATTCTTATGATGATAACAGGCATTTTAGGTGCGAACTTTTCTATAAGAGCGTCGACACGGCTTGCTGCAGGTATTCGTTTTGATGTTTTTAAGCAGATACAGAAATTTTCCTTTGCAAACATTGACGAATTTACCACAGGCTCACTCATAACAAGAATTACAAATGACATTACCCAGATACAAAATTTCGCACAAACGCTGCTTCGAGGAATGTTTCGCAGTCCGGTAATGCTCATAGGTGCACTTATTATGTCCTTTTCCCTTAATGCAAAGCTTGCATGGGTAATATTTGCGATTATGCCGTTTTTAGCACTGTCAATCACTGTTATTATTAAAATCGCTTCTCCCCGATACACAAGTATGCAAAAATCAATTGACGGACTTAATAATAATATAAGCGAGACGATTACCAATGAAAAGGTTATAAAATCCTTTGTGCGTGAGGAATATGAAATTGAGAAGTTCTCGCATATTAACAATAAGTTGGTAGAAAAAAGCATATCGGCACTTAAAATTATGTTCCTTATGATGCCCGTTTCGGCATTTGCAGTAAATGTGACAACCCTTTGTGTTGTATGGTTTTCAGGAAAACCGATTATGCTGGGAAGTATGGAGATAGGTACTCTTACTGCATTTATTACACACCTTACACAGATACTTACTGCTCTTAACTTTATGGCAATGATTGTTCTTCAGGGAACAAGGGCCAGTGCCAGTGATAAGAGAATCAGTGCAGTTATGAATGCAAAAATTGATATTACAGATGATACTGCAGCTAAAAAAGACCTTAGGGTTGAACAAGGCAGCATAGAATTTAAAGGTGTTTCCTTCCGTTATTTTAAAAACAGTAAGGAAAAGGTTTTGAGCAATATAAATCTTTCAATCGCTCCGGGTGAATTGGTAGGAATCATTGGTTCCACAGGCTCTGGAAAAACAACACTTGTGTCACTTATCCCCCGTCTTTACGATGCTGACGAGGGAGAAATTCTTGTAGATGGGGTAAACATACGTGACTATTCCCTTGAAAATCTCAGGCAGGGAATTTCAGTTGTTCTTCAAAAAAACACTCTTTTTTCAGGAACAGTATCAGAAAACCTGCGTTGGGGCAACGAGTATGCTGATGATGCGGAAATTGTAAGAGCAACTTCCATCGCTCAGGCGAATTCCTTTATCCGTTCGTTTCCTGACGGATATGAAAGTGACATAGAAAGAGGCGGTGCAAATTTATCTGGAGGTCAGCGGCAAAGGCTGTGTATTGCACGGGCACTTCTTAAAAATCCTAAGATTATAATATTGAACGATTCAACAAGTGCTGTTGACACTGCTACCGATGCGTCAATTCGCAAGGCGTTTCGTGAAGAGCTCAAAAATACAACAAAGCTGATTATTGCCCAGCGAATTACATCTGTTTCCGATGCCGATAAAATCATCGTGCTTGACCACGGAGAAGTTGTTGGAATAGGAAATCATTCATACCTTATGAAAAACTGTGGGGCTTATCAGGAAATTTATTATTCACAAAAGGACAGAGAGGAGGAATAATCCGTGGAAAAAACAAAGCTTGAGCGACTCGAAAAGAAATATAGCGGATTTTCTTCCAAAGCGGGTGCTCGTCCTCAGCTTAATCCTGCTCCGGGACGTGGAGGTCCTATGGCAAGTGCCGCTATGGGAAGGCGCGGCAAGCCAAAGAATGCATTAAGAACAATTGTAAAGCTTCTTAACTATTTATCCGGTCAAAGAGTGCTTCTTATCTGTGCACTTATTTGTGCACTATTGCACACCTTTTCGTCTTTGGCTTCATCTTATATGCTGCGTCCTATTATGAACAAATTTCTTTATTATGACCCAAGCCAGATAGACATAGCACAAAGGCTTACGGGGCTTTTGTGGGGAATTGTGGCAATGGCAGTCGTATATGCTGTTTATATTGCTTCAATGTGGGGACAGCAAAGATTGATGCTCACGGTTTCTCAACGCTCACTTAAGCAAATGAGAACAGATTTATATAACAAGTTACAGACACTTCCGGTAAAGTATTTCGATACAAATTCTACCGGAGATATTATGAGTCGTTTTTCAAATGATGTTGATGCCGTTGGAGAAATGCTTAACACCACACTTATCCAGATTATTTCAGGTGCAATAACAATTACAGGCACTATCGTGCTGATGCTCTACACCAACTGGATATTAGGACTTATAACAATTATTAGGACTCCCCTGCTTACCTATGCAAGCAAGGCAATATTAAAATCCGGCAGGGCAGCATATGTAGAGAAACAGAAAAGTCTAGGTATGTTAAACGGTTTTGCAGAAGAAACGATTTCGGGACAAAAGGTTGTCAAAGTATTTAATCATGAGGAAACCGCCATAGAAGAATTTTGCTATCTTAATGACAAACTGTGCCGCTCGCAGATTAAAGCACAGTTTTGCTCAGGTATTATGGGAACTGTTACCCATCAGCTATGTAATGTTTCCTATGGTATAACGGCGTGTGTAGGTGCAATACTTGTTGTTGTACGGGCTTTGATATAGGTGGACTTACAATCTCTGTAAACTACACAAGAAACTTCAATATGCCTATTAATCAGATTGCTATGCAGATGAACACGGTTTTTTCTGCACTGGCGGGAGCTGAGCGTGTGTTTGAGGTACTCGCAGAAGAGCCTGAGAAAGAAGATATTAAAAACACTCCCATGGAGAAGATAGAAGGTCATGTCGTACTTGATAATGTAAGCTTCGATTATACTCCAGATGTGACTGTTCTCCATAATATATCGCTTTATGCAAAGCCCGGTCAGAAGATTGCATTTGTAGGTTCTACCGGTGCAGGAAAGACAACTGTTACCAATCTTTTGTCACGGTTTTATGATATAAAAGAGGGAACAATTACTGTTGATGGTGTACCAATCGAGGAAATTAATAGAGGTCTTTTACGCAGTAACATTGCAATGGTGCTTCAGGACACACATCTTTTTACGGGGACTGTTATGGAGAATATCCGTTACGAAAGGCTTGAAGCAACTGATGATGAGGTAATTGCAGCAGCAAAGGTTGCTTCAGCACATTCGTTTATTATAAAGCTGGAAAACGGTTATGATACGGTTCTTGAAAATGACGGTGCAAACCTTTCTCAGGGACAAAGACAGCTTCTCAATATTGCACGTGCCGCCATAAGTCATGCACCTATTCTGATACTTGATGAGGCAACAAGCTCTGTTGACACCAGAACTGAACGTCACATTGAAGAAGGTATGGATGCACTGATGGAAAACAGAACAACGTTTATTATAGCGCACAGACTTTCAACTGTACGCAAATCCAATGCAATTATGGTATTAGAGCAAGGTAGAATTATCGAAAGAGGTACGCATGAAGAGCTTATCGCCTTGGGCGGAAGGTATGCTGATTTGTACCATGAAATTGCCGAGCTTGACTAATTTTTATAATATAAAAGGGCTAATCCCACGTAAGATTAGCCCTTTTATATTATAATTCTTTATTTCACATCGTAGTCAAGCTTAAATTTTTCACCGCAGCCATAGTTTTCATAAACGTAGTCAATATCCTTATCTCCACGACCTGAAAGGCAAGCAAGGATTGATCCTGTCTTGTGTTCTTTTGCGTAACGGATTGCATATGCAACTGCGTGTGCACTTTCAATTGCGGGAATAATTCCCTCGTATCTTGAGAGCAGGAAGAACGCCTCCATTGCTTCCTCATCAGAAACTGTTTCATACTTTACTCTGCCCATATCACGCAGATTTGCATGCTCAGGACCTACACCGGGGTAATCAAGACCGCTTGCTATTGAGTATACGGGAAGCGGTTCACCGTTCTCGTCCTGAAGAACATAGCTTGAATATCCGTGTATAATGCCCTTTGTACCATATGCCATTGTAGCCGCATGGTCACCGATTTCCGAACCCCTTCCAAGAGGTTCAACACCATAAATTTCTACGGGGTCTGCAAGGAAAGGAGTAAACATACCGAGAGAGTTACTGCCACCACCTACACAGGCAGTAATTGCATCGGGCATAATTCCTGTCATTTCAAGGAACTGATCTCTTGCTTCATAACCGATTACCGACTGGAAGTCACGTACCATTTTTGGGAACGGATGCGGACCTGCTGCCGTACCTATACAATAAATTGCATCCTTATATTCATTAAGATAAGCTTCAAAAGCTGCATCGCAAGCTTCCTTAAGGGTTTTAAGACCTTTTGTTACAGGAACTACGTTTGCACCGAGCATTTTCATACGAATAACGTTGGGGTGCTGCTTTGCAATATCAACCTCACCCATATATACATCGCATTCCATACCGAAATAAGCCGCTGCCGTTGCAATCGCAACGCCGTGCTGACCTGCACCTGTTTCTGCAATGATTTTCTTTTTTCCCATATATTTTGCAAGAAGTCCCTCTCCCATACAATGGTTAAGCTTATGTGCACCTGTATGGTTAAGGTCCTCACGCTTTAAGTAAATCTGACAGTTGCCAAAAATTTTGGAAAGACGCTCACAATGGAAAACAGGGGTGGGTCTGCCCTGAAATTCCTTACGTATTCTGCGAAGCTCGTTTATAAACTGAGCACTGTGGCAAATTGCTTCATAGGCATCGTCTGCTTCCTTAAAAGCCTCAATAAGCTCCTCAGCCTGATAAGAACCGCCGTATTCGCCGAAATAGCCCTCCTCGTTGGGATATTCCTTAAGATAGTTATCGAAATCTTTGTATTTGTTCATAAATATTCTCCTTTAATAAGAATTCTTTACAATGCAAAACCCTTGAAATGCACTGCATATCAAGGGTATATAAAGTCGAGATATCGAAAACACGGGTTTTGACCCCATATGCGAGATACCATCATATCCCCGACTTTTAACGCAAGTCCTGCGTCAGCGCATTTAACGCCGCCCTCGACAGCCCATATTACTCAGGCAGTTCTGCGGAACTCACACCGTAATCCGCTCGCTCTTAGAACTGTTGACTGACTTTTTTCTGTCTCAACGGTTTATATTTTGTTGAAAATAATTATAGCACCTGTAACATTATATGTCAATAGTTTTGTGTTATTTCGTATATACAAGCTCATAATGTTCGCCGTTTTTAAATTCGGTTTGGTCTACGCCTGTCTGCATTGACTCGCCGTCTTTATTGAATGCCCAGTAGCTTTTGTCCTTATCATAGTCTGCCTCTATTCCGTTTACTACCTTTACATAAAGACCGTATGGACCCTCTTCTCCATCAATAAGGTTATGCTCCTTAAGTGCATCGCCTACAACTGTTTTGTCGGTTTTAATTGTAAAGTCTATGGATTTGTCATTAGCCTCTACTGTAACAATCAGCGTATTTGCACCTGTGCCGAGAGTGGTGTTTTCAATATAAGTGGCATCTTTCCATAAGCCTGTATTGTTATTTTCCTTTTCACCCTGAAAGAAGAATAAACCTATGGCAGCTACAATCAGCAGAGATATAATAATTATACTTGATTTTTTCATACTATTTTCCTTTCTTATTTTTCACAAATTTTCCTTTAGAGCCAGCAGGAATAATGGGTTTTCGACATGTGTAAACATCAAAATCGGCAAACTAATGTTTTAAATTTGATGATTTGACACGAGTAATTATCATATCTTTCTTATTATTCTCTTTGTATTACTGAATGGATATGGGGCATCTACCCTGCGACAGTTTTTAACAGATACTACAATTGCCGGAGTTTCTTTGTTATCATATCCAACAGGAACTATTACAGTATCTCCGGCAATAATACTTTTGTCATCTGTAATGTAATGAAATATTTGTGAATTACCATCAAATTTTACACCGCAATAAATATACTCTTTTCTATCTGCTATATCTGCTTTCATTTCCTGTTGTGCTTTAAGGTCCAACTCAAGGTAATACTTTTTTTGCTTTTCTTCATACTCTTTTATTCTCTTTTGGGTTTCTTCTTCAGCTTTTTCTATCTCCTTTTGCAGCTCTTCCTCTGCTTTCTGTGAATATTGTTCCTGAGCTTTGAAATATGCTTCTAAAAATTCCTCTTGAGTTTCATATTCATACAAAGACACTCCATATGTATTACAATCTTTAAAATCCTCTCTCCAATCATAATCGCTTTCACATTCAAGCTCAATTGTAATTTCTAAATCTTCTAAATCCTCTTCATCCAAATTCTCGTCAGAACTCAAAGTATAATCTACTCCATCAACTATAGAAGGGTCTAGAGGCAGACTATAATCTTTCTTCGTTTCAAAGTTCTCGCAAACCTTTCCTTCCATAAAAATATCATATAAATCATCTGTACTTCCATTACCATCCCAATCGTTAATAGGAAATTTAAATGGCGCCACAAGTAATTCCTCCTTTTCTACATCATTCGACATAATTCGTCTTTTGTCAAGTCGGGAGAACAGCGAATAATAGGACCTACTATTTTCCCACTATGTTTTCCTTTAACACTTTTCCTTAGAACCCGCGAGAATACTGGATTTTCTCACATCCGATAGTATATGTAAATATCAAAATCGGCAAACTAATGTTTTAAATTGTATGGACTTGACACGAGTAAAAAATCACCTTATGTTTATTGATTTTCTATAGAAGCTTTCTTGATTTTTTCTATCTCTAAAATTTGCATTATAACTGTAGCAATATTTCCAATGAACCCAGTAGTTGAAATAAGCTCTGCAATATTTAAAATTTGTTCGTTATGTATTAATCCCCAAAATCCATATGAGTTAATATCACTTGAATCTGGCATAAATACATATGCAATTACAAAAGTAAAAATAAAAAACACATTTAGCATCTTTAATTTCTTTGATTTATCAAAATACTTTGCCGAATATAAGTTTATAAAAACAAATATAACACTATGCGGAATTGCTACAACTGACATAAAAAGACGCAACCATCCCAAATTAAACATCCAAGTAGATGCAACAACTAATATACAAATTATCGATATTATAATGGTTATTATTTTTTTATTGAACATTTTCATACGACTTGCTCCTTTCAGAAAATTCGACAAAGTTCGTGTCAAGTCAGGACGAAAAAATATTATATTTCAACAAAGGAAGATGCTTTAATAATAGAACCTAAAAGCCATATAAAACACATAAAAGAGCCTAATATAGCAATAGGAATTGGTAACGCAAAAAGAATAAATAAAAATATTATCAGAATGTTCTTTTTCATATTTTCTTCCCTTTCCACAATATTTCACAACTCCATTATATCATCAAAAGAAAAAAATGACAATTTCTTTTAGGGAAATTGTCATTTTTTTCTTTATTCTTTTTCTACGCCAATAAATACCTTTTCGCCGTTGATGTTCCATTCCTTGGAGTTTTCGCATTTTGCACCGCTGTTAATTGCAAGTGCAAGAACATCGCCCTTGATTTCTTCGGCATTTCTGTCCATAATAGCGGAAATCTTGTCATTACCATCAACAAAGATTTTGATATTATCCATAACTTCAAATCCGCTGTCCTTACGCATGGTCTGTATTTTGCTTATGATTTCACGCACAAAGCCTTCCTCGATAAGCTCATCAGAAAGACGTGTATCAAGCACAACTGTGATGCCGAAATCGCTTTCGGACTGGAAGCCCTCAACCTGTGCGGTTTCAATGAGAAGGTCTTCCTTTTTAAGAGAAATTTCCTCACCGTTTACTGTGAACTTGATTGCACCATTTGCCTCAAGTTCAGCCATAGCCTTATTTCCGTCAACAGAAGCAAGGTAGTCACGGATACCGCCGAGGAACTTACCATATTTCGGGCCTACTGTCTTAAGCTGAGGCTTGAAGTTATATGTTGTGCAAGCTGTTACATTATCTGTAAACTCAACCTTCTTCACATTAAGCTCGTCTGCGATAATTTCGGTATAGAAAGCATCAAGTGCGGAGCCTGCCTTTACATACATCATACCGATAGGCTGACGGTTTTTGATGTTTGAAGAGTTTCTTGCAGCACGGCCGAGTACAACGATTGAAAGAACTTCTTCCATTGCCTTTTCAAGCTGAGAATCAATCTTTGTTTCATCGCATACGGGGTAATCACACAAATGCACGCTTATAGGAGCATCTTTATCAATACTGCAAACAAGGTTTCTGTAAATTTCTTCTGACATGAAGGGAATCATGGGAGCAGTAACCTTAGAGAGAGTAACAAGTGCAGTATAAAGAGTCATATATGCGTTTATCTTGTCCTGAGTCATTTCCTTGCCCCAGAATCTTTCACGGCTACGGCGAACATACCAGTTACTGAGTTCATCAGTAAACTCGGAAATTACACGTGCACTTTCAGTAATCTTATAATCACTTAAATAGTTATCAACTGTCTTTATAAGTGTATTGAGTTTTGAAATAAGCCATTTATCCATTACGGAAAGCTTATCGTAATCAAGAGTATACTTTGTTGCATCAAACTGGTCGATGTTTGCATAGAGTACGAAGAACGCATATGTGTTCCAAAGAGTGCCCATAAACTTACGCTGACCTTCGGAAACGGCACCATCGTGGAAACGGTTGGGAAGCCACGGAGCACTGTTGATATAAAAATACCAGCGAATTGCATCGGCACCGTGCTTTTCAAGTGCATCAAAGGGGTCAACTGCATTGCCCTTGGACTTGCTCATCTTCTGTCCGTTTTCGTCCTGAACGTGGCCAAGAACAATTACGTTTTTATATGGTGCTTCATTGAAGATAAGTGTTGAAATCGCAAGAAGTGAGTAGAACCAACCTCTTGTCTGGTCAACTGCCTCACTGATGAAGTTTGCAGGGAAGTTTTCTTCAAAAATTTCTTTGTTTTCAAAGGGATAGTGCCACTGTGCAAAGGGCATTGCACCGGAGTCAAACCAGCAGTCAATAACTTCCTTGGTGCGGTGCATTTCCTTACCACATTCGGGACACTTAATTGTAACTGCATCGATGAAAGGACGGTGAAGCTCGATTTCATCGGGACAATTGTCGCTCATAGATTTAAGTTCTTCGATAGAACCGATTGAATGCTGATGACCGCATTCACAAATCCAGATATTAAGAGGTGTACCCCAATATCTGTCACGGCTTACGCCCCAGTCCTGAACATTCTTAAGCCAATCGCCGAATCTACCCTTACCGATTGTTTCGGGAATCCAGTTGATTGTTTCGTTATTGCGGATAAGGTCTTCCCTTACCTCTGTCATTTTAATAAACCAGGACTCTCTTGCGTAATAGATGAGAGGTGTGTCACATCTCCAACAGAAGGGATAATCGTGCTCAAACTTCGGAGCATCGAAAAGAAGTCCTCTTGAATCAAGGTCAACAAGCACTTTGGGGTCTGCATCCTTTACAAAAAGGCCTGCAAAGGGAGTTTCCTCACTCATATTACCCGCTGCGTCAACAAGCTGTACAAAGGGAAGGTCATAGCGTCTTCCAACCTGAGCATCGTCTTCACCAAATGCAGGTGCAATGTGAACGATACCTGTACCGTCAGACATTGTTACATAGGAATCGCAGGTTACAAAGTGACCTTTTTTCTTCTGCTTTTCGCAAATGGACTTTACGCAGTCAAAGAGAGGCTCATATTCCTTATGTTCAAGGTCTGTACCCTTATAGGTTTCAAGAATTTCATATGCAGGAGTATCTTCGGTAGCAAGCTTACCCAAAACTTTGTCAAGAAGTGCTTCTGCCATATAGTAGGTGTATCCGTCAGCCGCCTTAACCTTGCAATAGGTATCGTCAGGGTTTACGCAAAGTGCAACGTTTGAAGGAAGTGTCCAGGGCGTTGTTGTCCAAGCGAGGAAGTAGCTATCCTCACCCACTACCTTGAAACGAACTACTGCGGAGCGTTCCTTAACATTTTTGTAGCCCTGTGCAACCTCGTGGGAAGAAAGCGGTGTTCCGCAGCGGGGGCAGTAAGGAACGATTTTAAAGCCTTTGTAAAGGAGTCCCTTGTCCCAGATTTTCTTAAGTGCCCACCATTCGGACTCGATGAAATTATTATCGTATGTTACATAAGGGTCATCCATATCAGCCCAGAAACCAACTGTCTGTGAGAAATCCTCCCACATACCCTTATATTTCCAGACGCTTTCCTTACACTTAGCAATGAAAGGCTCAAGACCGTACTCTTCAATCTGCTCCTTGCCGTCAAGACCGAGAAGCTTCTCAACCTCAAGCTCAACAGGAAGACCGTGTGTGTCCCAGCCAGCCTTACGGGTTACCTTATACCCCTTCATTGTGCGATATCTGGGAATCATATCCTTGATAACACGTGTTAAAACGTGACCGATATGAGGCTTGCCATTAGCTGTGGGGGGACCGTCATAGAAAGTGTAGCTTTCACAACCCAGACGGTTTTCAATGCTTTTTTCAAATATGTTGTT
This sequence comes from Clostridia bacterium, assembly GCA_045615265.1. GTDB lineage: Bacteria > Bacillota > Clostridia > UMGS1883 > UMGS1883 > UMGS1883. The sequence goes on from JAZLEL010000139.1 coordinate 21,325, forward strand.
GTCACGCCAGAACTTGCCGATTTTCTTTTCTCTCTCGACAAAATTGAGAGTGGTATCAACTTTGTTGTACATAGTTTTACCTCCATGAAAAATATATAAATTAAATAATAAACCATAAAAAAACTCCGTCCTAATCAGGACGAAGCTATCGTACCACCTAATTAGCATACCATCATATGCGTTTCCTTAACGGAGAAACTACCCGTCACAGCTTACTTGATTTCAGCCGTGCGGCTCGGAAGTGATTTTCACAGAAATCTACTTGACATCGGGCTTACACCGTCCCCGACTCGCTTTGCCTTTCAAAACCTGCTACTGTCTTCGTCACAGCCTTTGTATAAAGTTCTTACTTATTATAATACTGCAATTTAAAATTGTCAACTGTTTTTGTTGACATAATTCACAAAATATTATAAAATATATTTTGTATAGGAATGCATAAAAATACATATTACAGACGGAGGGATACATTATGGATAAGCTTATTCTGGTTATCGAAGATGAGGCACCCATTGTTGACATATTGAAATTTAATCTTACAAAATCGGGATACCGTGTACTTGCGGCATATGACGGCGAGGAAGGCTACCGTCTGGCACTCAGCGAAAAGCCTGATTTAATCCTGCTTGACGTAATGCTTCCCAAAATGGATGGCTTTGAGGTTTGTAAAAAAATCCGTGAAAAGCACTCAACTCCGATTATTATGCTTACTGCACGTGATGAAGAGGTTGATAAAGTATTAGGACTTGAACTGGGTGCGGACGACTACTGCACAAAACCTTTCTCTGTTCGTGAGCTTTTAGCACGTGTTAAGGCAAATATCCGCCGAACATCTTCTGATGCACCTATGGGTGACAGCGGCGAGCTGATTACGTATCAGAACCTTACAATAAGCCCGACAAGATATGAAGTTTCAAAGGAGGATACTGTAATTGATTTGACTTTAAGGGAGTTTGAGCTTCTTAAATTCCTTGCCCTGCAGCCGGGACAGATATTTACCCGTGAAACACTCCTTGAAAAGGTGTGGGGGTATGAATATTTCGGAGATGTGCGTACAGTTGACGTAACAGTAAGAAGACTCCGTGAAAAGGTGGAGGATAATCCCGCCTCCCCCAACTTTATTATGACAAAACGTGGTGTGGGATATTATTTTAACAAGTAAGGTAGTTTAGAAATGTTTAAAAGTATTCAGTGGAAAATCATTGCAATATTCCTTTTGCTGACCGTCAGCGTGATGATAGTTGTCGGTACTTTTCTGCTGCAAAATATTTCTGCTTATTATTATAATGATTTCAACAATTCCCTTGAAACACAGGTTTTTAAAGATGATGTCGTGACAGATTTTGAAGCTGCGTTAAATGACTCTGACCCGCTTTACAGATGCCTTGACATTTTGAAAGTTTATTCTGTGCGTATGGGAATTGACTCCTTCAGGAATTATTACGTTTTAGATAATTCGCTTAATATTTTAGGAGGCTCCTCCTCTGAAACGGGTGTGCGTGAGGCAACTCCTAATCTGATGCTTGCACTTAGCGGCAAGCGTGGCAATCTTGCCGATGAAAATTCGCAGATAATGGACTATGCTCTCCCCTTGGATGGCGGCAGATACATTATTTACGTAACTGATTCGATGCAGGAGGCAAACGAAATTATCACAAATATGTTCATAAATATATTCTGGGCATTGCTTTTCGGTCTTTTGATAAGCCTTATCTTAGGTTTCTTCCTTTCCAGAACTATTATTGCCCCTATTTCCACTCTCCAGCACCGAAGCGAGAGTATGGCAGAGGGTGACTTTACCCATAAAATCGAAGTACGTTCACGTGACGAAATAGGAAGACTGACCATAGCCTTTAATGAAATGGCGGCAAAAATCAATACAAGTCTTGAAGAAATACAGGCGGAAAAAAACAAGGTTGAAGCAATACTGCTTCATATGACAGACGCTGTCTTAGCCTACGACAACACAGGTAATCTAATACACATAAATCCTGCTGGAGAAAAGCTTCTGGGTGAGCATAAGGAAAAAACCTTTGACGAATTTTTCGATATGCTCGGTGCAAATATTTCCCTTTACCGAATTTTATATATCGATTCCAGTGAATCCATCGACAGGGATATAGAATTTAAAGGCAAAAACTTAAAGGCATATTTTGCACCATTTAACACTGAGCGTTCTCTTACCGCAGGTGTCGTTGTAGTATTGCAGGATATCACAAAACGCCAAATGCTTGATAATGCACGCCGTGAATTTGTTGCAAACGTATCACATGAATTAAGGACTCCCCTTACTACGATAAAAACCTACGCCGAAACAATTTCGGATATGGGTGAAGAAAATGTAGACTCCTCTGTTCTTCATTTCGTGAATGTTATTGAAAGCGAAGCAGACCGAATGACCAGACTTGTAAAGGATTTATTAACGCTTTCTCAGCTTGACAGTTCAAAAGTAATCGAACGCAGAAAAAAATTTGATTTATCACAGCTTATTTCTTCTGTTGTAGAAAAGCTCAGCATAACTGCTAAGACCAGCGGACACAGAATTAAGCTCGATGTCAATATGAGTTCTCCCATATGCTTTGGCGAACCCGATGCAATAGAGCAGGTTATAACCAACATCATTTCCAATGCCATTAAGTACACTCCCGGCGGTGGTAAAATCGATATAAAATGTCTGGGAGATTTTTCTAAGGCATATATTACAGTGCAGGATAATGGTATCGGCATCCCCGAAAGTGACCTTCCACGCATTTTTGAAAGGTTTTACCGTGTTGATAAAGCCCGCAGCCGTCAAAGCGGCGGTACAGGACTGGGGCTTGCTATTGCAAAGGAAATCATTTTGCGTCATGGCGGAACTATTCAAATTGAAAGTCCCAATCAAAAAGGAACTATTGTAAAAATCATGCTTCCGCTCTATAAATCGGATAATGTGACAGATATTTCCTGAAAAAAGTAATCAATCATTAAGCTGAATGTAACACTATTGTAATATTGATAGTGTATAATACAATTACAAAATAGACTCGTGGACTTTTTTGAGGTGTTATTTATGAAAAAACTAAGTGCATTATTTATTGCTCTGATGATAATATTGTCCTGTATTTGCGTGTCGGCTGCTAATCCTAATACCATCCCCGCAAATGACAAGGGAAATGCAACCAATCTTATTGTTGTTAAAAAGCCTGAGACAAAAAATTCTGCTACTCTTAAAAAGACATACGGAATTACAGGTACAGGCAAAAAAGATGTTAATGTTGCTTATTACAAATGGAACGGCACATCATATGTTTCTATTAAGGATTCAAACGGCACAATTGCTGAAACTAAAATAGGTACAGCAGGTGTATTCTATAAGCAGGTTTCCCTCGCTGAAGGTCATAACAAATTTGCAGTAAGGGCACTTTCTCCCAATGGTACATATCAGGTTGTTTATTTTGACATAAATGTTCTTAACCAAAACATCTTAAGCAATGTAAACGGTCTTGCAAACGGAATACAGTCACTCTACAACGGCTGGATGAATTGACGACATTCTGCACAGAGCTTCAGACATCAGTCTGAGGCTCTTGTTATTTTATGATAAATTGAGGTGAACATAAATTGCTAAAGGAAAGAATTAAAACCTCTGCAATTATACTTTTGATATTTAACCTAATATTTCTCACCGCGCAGTTATGGTTTGTCGGTTCTTACAGCTCGCTCGGAGAAAACTTTGTCAAATATGCCAGAGAAATACCCGTTGTGCAAAAGTTTTTTCCCATTGAACCTCAGTACAGTATTTCCAAGGAAAACCTTTCTAAGCCGAGGAAGTTTCTGATTAACGATGGTTCTTTGTGGATGGCGTACTACAACACCGATATAGGTTTCGCCCCCATAGAAAAACGTACGCAGGAGCTTATAACGGCTCTTATGAGCGGCGATATTAAGGCATCAAAAAAAATAGATCTGGAAACATGGGAAGCAGGACTTGAATCACTGAGCATTTATGTTGAATATCCAGTTTCATTCTCCTCTGAGATGTTTTGCCGTATTATGGGCATAGATGCAAAAAACTCTCCTCAGGAGCTTGGAGCGTTAAGGGAATTTATCATTATTCCCTCAAACGAGGAAAGTGATGTATGCATTCTCGCACGTGACAGCATCACTCCCGATGCAATTTATGCATATATTTTAAGAAGTAACTATACTCTTCCCTCCTCTGACCTTTCGATATATACAAGTAATAATGACGTGTATTATCAGCCTGCATTCAGCACCGGTCTGGAGCTTGATGAGGAAAGCAAGGTTTCTCTTGCACCGCTTGTTTTATTCTCGGATTCCCAACCTGCTACGGAAGTTTTAATGCCACAGGACCTTACAAATGACTCCTCCAAAGCAAAGCTTTTGGAAAACTTTGAATTCAATGCAGAAATGAATCCCTATCAGGATAGCGAAGGTGGATTAAACTACATCGCCAATTATGCATCTGCAACACTTTTTCCTGATTCCCTGTTTGAATATTCCGCAGTTTCTGATGACAGGGGAATACTGCTTGACGAAAGTGGTGACAGTTACAACGTGCTAAATGCATCAATCGACTTTGCTGAAAAGACCTGGGGCTGTTTATCTGATGAGCCACTTAGTATTCTTGTAACGAGCGACCTTTCGGGGTATGACAGTTCTAAGGAGTATACCTTTAAATTTGATTATTACTGCAATGGCAGACCCGTAGAGGTTGATCTCCCCGCACAATTTGGTCATAAATCAATGAACTGTGCAATTGAGATAACAGTTAAGGGCGGAAGACTGATTTCATACAGACAGTATCTTAGGTCATATAAAACAGTTGCGACCTATAATCTCCCCTATACATTTGTAACGGCACTTGATAATTTTGTACAGATAATTAATGAAAACACAATAGATGACGTAACCATTAATGACATATACATAGGTTACCTCGACTCTGGTAAAAACGAAAATATCAACGCCCAGTGGCTTGCTAAGACGAGTGATGGCAAGATTTACCACTACGTAGAACAGGCGGAGGTGGCTGAAGAATGAAATGGTCAAAAATTAAAAGTATGATGGTTTACTTTCTGGTTGTAATGAACCTGTTTATGCTTACTATTATAGCTGTTACCGCCAGACATCAGTCAAGTATTCCTAAAAAGGTTATTGATGCAACTGTTTCTGTGCTTAAAGAATCGGGGTTTAAGATTGAAAAAGACATTATCCCTGCTAAATATTATACACTGCCATCCTATAATGCACAGTTTTATTCAGCGAGTGACCTTTCAGAGCTGTTTTTCGGCAAGCAGGTTGCTTTTAGGACAGAGGGAAATTCTCTGGTTGCAACAGTAGGAAGAGCCGTACTTACCGTGAACGACAATTATTTTTCATACAAAAGCGGATATGATGCAAAAGAGACATCATCAGCTTCTACATTAAAAAAACAGCTTAAAAAGCTGGGAATTGATATGAAGGGTGCGGTTTATGACAAGAAGGCCAATTGCTTTTACAGAATGTACAACAACACCAATCTCTTTAATATGTCGCTTGAGGCAAAGCTTGATGACGATGAAGAGATTTGCTATGTAAAGGCTCAATGGCCAAAAGAACTTACCGCCACGGAACGTAAGAGAACATCTTTTATCGAAAGTGCCATGCTGCTGAAGGAGATATTTCCCGATGGAGGAAATGTTAAAAACATCGAGCTTGGCTATTCACTCCGCCCGCTCGGCGGAAAGAAGTTTCTCTTCTCCCCTGCATGGAGAGTAAGGGTAGACGATGAATTAAAGATACTTGAATAAAAAAAAACCACGAGGATAATTCCTCGTGGTTTTTTTTATGTAGTTATTTAATTTCCCAATTGCGCTAAAGCCTTTTCCTGTTCCTCCTGAATTTCGGGGAATACAGAAATCATAGGCTTGATATCCTTACCCTTAATTCGTCTGTCAACATAGTTTCTTGTAATCTTCATTACAAGACCTGAAAGAGCAATTACACCAATAAGGTTAGGCACCATCATAAGACCGTTAAATGTATCTGATATGTCCCACGCAAGAGAAGATGTAAGAAGTGCACCGCACATAATAGTTACAAGGTGAATAACCTTATAAAGCTTTACAGACTTTGTACCGAAAAGGAATTCCCAAGCCTTCGTACCATAATGGTCCCAGCCAAGAACTGTTGTAAAGGCAAAGAGAAGAATTGCTACTGCAATAAATCTTTCACCCCATATGCCAAAGATGTTTGCAAAGGATTTTGCTACAAGTGTCGCATCGGAAAGTCCTTCTGCAAGAGCACCTGTTTCAAGGTTAATAAATCCAGATGTAAGAACTACAAGCGCTGTCATTGTACAAACAATCATAGTATCTGCAAAAACCTCGAAGATACCCCAAAGGCCCTGACGAACAGGCTCAATTACATTAGAATTTGAATGCACCATAACAGAAGAACCAAGACCTGCTTCGTTAGAGAATACGCCTCTCTTACAACCCTGTGTAATAACTGTCTTTACAATTGTCCCGCCTGCAGCACCAATTACCGCAGGAACGGAGAACGCATACTTGAATATAGCTGCAAAAGCCGCACCGATAAGCTTATAGTTAATACCAACTATTATAAGGCTTCCTGCAACAAAAAGCACAACCATAAACGGAACTACTTTTTCTGCAAAATTAGCTATTCTCTTAAGACCGCCAAGAAGTATGAGAGCAGCAATCA